>DASYRS010000295.1:0-4861 GCA_036004205.1 Dongiaceae bacterium | reverse complement strand
GCAGCCGCTCCATCGATTGCAGCTGGTCGGCGAAGGTCTCGATGGTCGCGGGATCGTCGAGGTCGCGCTTGAACGCGGTGTTGGACATCAGCAGGTGATAGCGCACCAGCCAGGCCACCGTCTCGGTCTGGTCGTCGGTGAAGCCGAGGCGCGGGCACAGCTGCTCCGCGAGCTCCGCGCCCAGCACCGAATGATCGCCGTTGCGCCCCTTGGCGATGTCGTGCAGCAGCACCGCGACATAGAGCACGCGCCGCGACTGGATCTCGTGCACCACGCGGCTGGCGATCGGCGCCTCTTCCGCCAGCGCTCCGGTCTCGATCTTGTGCAGGATGCCGAGGGCGTAGATCGTGTGCTCGTCGACCGTGTAATGGTGGTACATGTCGAACTGCATCTGCGCCACCACGCGGCCGAAGTCGGGCACGAAGCGGCCGAACACGCCGGCTTCGTTCATGCGCCGCACCGCCACCTCCGGCCCCTTGGAGCGGGAGGTGAGGATCTTCATGAAGATCGCGTTGGCGTCCGGATTGTCGCGATAGGCCTTGTCGATCAGCTTGGTCTTGTCCGCGATCCAGGTGAAGGTCATGGGCTGGATGTCGAGGTCGTGCTTCTGCGCGACGCGGAAGATGCGCAAGAGGTCCAGCGGGTTCTTGTCGAAGTGCTTGGCGTTCGGCACCGAGAGGCGCCCGCCATCGAGGCCGAAGCCTTCCAGCTCGCGCTTGCGCAAGCCGATCGACGGCAGCCGGATGAAGGAGCGCTTCACATGCTGCGCCTCCACCGCCGTGCAGAAGAAGCGTGTCAGCTCGCCCACCGACTTGGCGGTGAGGAAATAGTGCTTCATCAGCCGCTCGACCGCGTTGTTGCCGGCATGGTCGCGATAGCCGAGCCGGCGCGCGATCTCGAGCTGGATATCGAAGGTCAGCTTTTCCTCCGCCCGCCCGCGCAGGTAATGCAGATGGCAGCGCAGCACCCACAGATACGCTTCCGCCTTGTCGAAGCGATGGGCGGCGTCGCGCGTCAGGACACCCTCGTCGACGAGCTTATCGATCGTATCCGCCCCATACAGGAATCGTCCGATCCAGCGCAGGGTCTGCAGGTCGCGCAGGCCGCCCTTGCCTTCCTTGATGTTGGGCTCGAGCGCGTAGCGCGACGGCCCGAACTTCTCGTGGCGCTGGCGCCGTTCGTTCAGCTTGGCCTGGTAGAACGCCTCGCCCTGGCCCGCCACGCATTCCTTGTGGAAGCGCTTGCGGAACTTGTCGAACAGCTCCTGCTCGCCCCACAGGTAGCGCGCTTCCAACAGGCTGGTGAGGATGGTGAGGTCGCCCTTGGCGCGGGCCAGGCACTCGTCGATCGAGCGCGCCGACTGCCCGACCTTCAGCCCCAGGTCCCACAGGCGGTAGAGGATGTATTCCACCACCTGCTCGCAATGCGAGGTCAGCTTGTACGGCAGCAGGAACAACAGGTCGATGTCGGAATAGGGCGCGAGCTCCGCCCGGCCATAGCCGCCGACCGCGACCAGCGCGATCTTCTCCGCCGCCGACGGGTTCGAGAGGGGGTAGAGCTGGGTGGTGGTGAAATCGTAGATCGCGCGGATCAGCTGGTCGACCATGAAGCAGGTCTCGCGCGCCAGGCGCCGCCCGCTTTCCGCCGCCCGTGGGTCGGCATCGAACCGCCGCCTGATCTCCGCCCGGCCCTCCGCCAGGGCCTCGCGCAGGATCGCGCCCACCGCCGCGGTATCGGCATGGGGATCGCGCGAGCCGGCCACGGCATCCTTCAGCGCCTGGGTCAGCGCCCGCCGGTCCAATATGTCCCGCTGCTTCTCGATCTCGGGGCGAGTCTGGATGTTCATCAGGTATCAGGTATCAGAAATCAGGTATCAGAAACAGCGCGTTAACCTTCTGGTCCCTGATCTCTGATTACTGATCCCTGAACCTAATCCCCCGGCGCGCGCATCTGCTTCAGGGCGGCGTAGACCGGGTCGAGGCCGCCGGCCGCGCAGCCCATGCCGATGACGTGGCGCTTGAACCCGCCATAGGCCGGGTTGAGGTAGCGCTGGACGGCGATGCAATAGGAGGGGGTGCCGCTGATGTCGGAGGTGAATTCGGCGGTGTCGTAGCCGCCCTTGTAGCCGATGCCGTTCCAGTCCTTCAGCTCCACGCCGCTGAAGAAGTCGTGCGTGTTCTCGCGCAGGTTCTGGTAGCGCATGTGGAGCCCGGTGGAGGTCAGCCGGATGCTGACCAGGGTCAGGAACATGGAGCGCTGGTCCGAGGTGACGTTGATGATGTCGGACTGGCTTTGCCCGCTGGCGCCGTCCTTGCGGGCCTGGGCTTCGTAGCGCGCGCAATCGACCAGGTAGCCGTCGCCCGAGAAGACGAAGGGCGTGCTGCTGCAATCGACCGCCTCGTCCTCCGCCGCCGAGACCGGCACGGCGAAGCTTGCGCCGGCCCACACAGCCACGGCCAGAGCCGCCGCCACCCAAACCTTCATGAAATCCGCCCTCTCTATCTCCGGCCGCCGGGCCGTCGCCCGCGCGCATCGCCGCCCAAATGAACCCGAATAAAATCCCCCGCTCCGATCCTGGCCGAACCGCCGCCGGTTCCGCAAGCGCGATGCGCTAGGTCAGAAGACAGAGGTCAGGTATCAGTAATCAGAAGGGGGCCAGCCGCTCGCTGATACCTGATACCTGATACCTGATCCCTGGCTTGCCTCTCTAGCAAGCCGGGCCTAATCTCGCGTTAACGCGGGCAAAAAGCCCGCTGCGCCGGATCAGGAGCGCCCGAGTAACAGGGTGGGTTTAGAGGGGGATCGAATGGCTGAGAAAGCGCTGGTCGTCGAGGACCTGCACAAGAGGTTCGGCGATCTCGAGGTCCTGAAAGGCGTCTCGGTCGAGGCGAATGTCGGCGACGTGGTCGCCATGATCGGCTCCTCCGGCTCGGGCAAGAGCACCCTCTTGCGCTGCATCAACCTCCTGGAGACGCCGGATTCCGGCAAGGTCTATGTCAGCGGCGAGCTGATCCGCATGCGCCCGACCAAGGACGCCCACGCCGTCCCGGAGGATTGGAAGCAGGTCGACCGCATCCGCTCGAGCCTGGGGATGGTGTTCCAGAGCTTCAATCTGTGGTCGCACATGACCATCCTCGAGAACGTGATCGAGGCCCCGGTCCATGTGCTGAAGCTCGGCAAGAAAGAAGCGGTCGAGCGCGCGGAAAAGCTGCTCGCCAAGGTCGGCATCGCCGACAAGCGCAACCACTATCCCAGCCACCTCTCCGGCGGCCAGCAGCAGCGCGCCGCGATCGCGCGTGCCCTCGCGATGGAGCCGAAGGTGATGCTGTTCGACGAGCCGACCTCCGCGCTCGACCCCGAGCTGGTGGGCGAAGTGCTGCGCGTCATGCGCCAGCTCGCCGAGGAGGGCCGCACCATGCTGGTGGTGACCCACGAAATCGCCTTCGCCCGCGAGGTCGCCAACAAGTTCATCTATCTGCACCAGGGCCGGATCGAGGAACAAGGCAACCCCAAGGAAGTGTTCGCCAACCCGAAGTCCGACCGCCTGAAACAGTTTCTCACCACCGCGCATCATAAATAGCGCTGCAAAGCATACGCACTACTGCTGTCATCCCGGCCAAGCGGCGCGGAGCCGGGACCGATGCGGCGCATCAGCGTCGCGGTGATAGCGCATGGGCCTCGGCTCTTCGGCCGGGGTGACAGCGGAGAGGCGGTAATGACGGAGCCTTACCTACCCTCAAGGTAAGGCCTCGCCCTTGCTATTGGCGCCTGTGCGCGCGACCATCGCGGCAAGAAGAACGAAGAACAGCGAGATCAGGACAAATGCAGCATTCGTCCCGGAATGGCGCTGGCTATAGCGTCACCAACGCGCTCGAGGATAGCGATTTCGACGCGCTCTACGAGTTCCTGAAGGACAGCTACTGGTCCAAGGGGATTCCGCGCGCGACCATGGAGCGCTCCATTCGCGGCTCGCTGCCGTTCGTGGTGCGTGATGCGGCGGGAAGCCTTGCCGGCTTCGCGCGCGTCATCACGGATCGCGCGACCTTCGGCTATATCGGCGATCTGTTCGTGCTGCCGCGGCATCGCGGCCGGGGATTGTCCAAGCGCCTGATGCAGGCGATCCTGGCGCATCCCGACCTGCAAGGCTTCCGCCGCTGGATGCTGGCGACCCGCGATGCGCACGCACTCTATGAAAAATTCGGCTTCCGGCCGCTCGCCAGGCCGGAGGTCCTGATGGAGCGGCACGATCCCAACGCCTACGCGCCGCGGGAGTGACGTCATGGCTCTCATCCAATATCTGACCCTGATCCAATTCGACCCCGGCGCGGTGGTGCTGGTCGGGCAGGAATGCGCGCGGCTCACCATCGCGCGGCCGCTGGTGGTGACGGACAAGGGCGTGCGCGCGGCGGGCTTGCTGGAACGCGTGACGGCGCATCTGAAAGAAGGCGTGCCGGTCTATGACGGCACGCACTCCAATCCGACCGAAGCCTCGGTGCTCGAAGCGACCCAACTCTACAAGGAGCACAAGTGCGACGGCGTGATCGGCCTCGGCGGCGGCTCGTCCATCGATCTCGCCAAGGCCGTCGCGCTCGCCGCCACGCATGACGGGCCGCTGAAAAGCTACGCGGTGATCGAAGGCGGCATCGCGAAGATCACGGCGGCGATGGCGCCGGTCATCGCCATTCCCACCACCGCCGGCACCGGCAGCGAAGTCACCGCCTGGGCGGTCATTCGCGACGAAGTGGCGCGCAGGAAGCTGGCTTTCTCCAGCATCCATCTCGCGCCCGATCTGGCCATGCTCGACCCAGAAATGACGCTCTCGCTCCCATCGGGGCTGACCGCCGCCACCGGCATCGACGCG
>DASYRS010000294.1:0-3528 GCA_036004205.1 Dongiaceae bacterium | reverse complement strand
TCAGCAGCGTTTCGTCCGTGGTATTGCCATTGGAGACCGCGATTCCGCCGCCGATCGGATCGTTGCCTGACAACGTGTTGCTCTCGACCGTCACCCGCTCGAGCGTGGCGTTGGCGTCGATCAGGAACATGCCGCCGCCGCCACCTGTGCCATCGGAGGGAGGGACGCTGCCGGTGCCGGCGGTAGCGCGGTTCTGCGCGATGTCGCAACTGTCGAGATCCAGAGTACCGCCATGGGCATAGATGGCGCCGCCGAAGGCATAGCCGCCTTGTCCCGCCGGATTGTCGGCGCCGTTCGCGACATTGTTGACGAAGTCGACATCGCTCATGGTCAAGGCGACGGTGGTCGCCGCGAGCGCGCCGCCCATGCCGATGCCGCTGGTCCCGCTGGAACCAACGCCATTGATGACGGCGTTGGCGGAGAAGGTCGTGCCGGTGAACGATCCGGTGCCGATGCCGTTGCTGCCAGAGAAGGCGACGCCGCCGCCGGTGGCGTTGGCGCCGGAACTGACACCGGCGCCCCCGGTGGCAAAGTTGCTATCGATGACGCTGTCCTCGATCGTGAGGCTGGTCAGCCCGACGGCGTCGATCGCGCCGCCCGTGGCGCTTCCGGGCAGGTTGCCGGCCGCGGTGGCGTCACCGCCGCGCGCCTCGTTGAAGACGAGCGAGCTGTTCTTGATCTCCAGCGACCCGGCGGCGGCATAGATCGCGCCTCCAAAGGCATTGCCGCCGTTGCCGATCAGGTTGTCATCGCCCTCGGCGACGCATTCCGTCAGGCTGCTATCGGTGATCTTGAGCGCGCCGTTGTTCAGCAGGATGCACCCGCCGCCGACGCCGCCCAGGCCGAACAGGTTGACCGGCCCGTTCACATGGCCGTTCCACATGATGATGTTGGAGACCGTCACCGCCGGCGCGACGGTGGCGCTGCCGATCTCCAGGAAGCGGAAGTTCGGCGTTGCGATCGCGGTGCTGCGCTGGATGGAGCGCGTCGGGCCGGTGGCCGTGATGATGAGGTCCTCCAGGATGACCGGCAATCCGTTCAGGCCGTTGTTGGCGGCGGTCAGCACGACGTCGGAGGTCACGATGATGCGGTCGCGGCCGACCGCGCCGGCGGCGCAGCCGCCGACCGCGGCATTGGTGTTGGCCGCGTCGATGGCCTGCGCCAGCGAACAGGTGCCGCTGGTGGAGATGGTGGCGGCTTTGGCCGGCACGATGGCAGTCGTGAGCAGAAGGGATGCCGACAGCATCCCCAGCGAAATCGATGACGTCTTCATGGTTCAGCCCCTGATAAAATAGTCCCCGGTCGCCGGCGATGACCGATCGCCGTCGTTCAAATAAAAGCGCGATCCGTTTATTCGCTTTGGCTCGCTTTCACGCCCGGCACGGCAGTCTGGCCGATCCGAAGCAGGCCGCGCGTTCGGCGCTGCTGATCTCCAGGTTCCCGCAGGCTTCGCCCACGACACATTGCTGATAGATGGTAGCGCAGACGGTCGAGGTTTTCGCATCGGCACTCATGGGGAGCGCGACCGCCAGCGCCAGAAACCCCATGAGCAGGTAATGACGCTTATAGGAGCAATCTTCTTTCACCGAAGTCTCTCCAATACACGTTGAGGTCTATGAGATGCGGGAGATCACATAGACCTGATCGCGCCGCAGTCGTGTGACCCCGATCACAGCCAAGGCGCCCGCGGAAACAATTGCGGGGACTTTCCGCTGTGCTACACGCGCGTGGAAGGAGAGCCTCTGGCCGTCACTGCCGACTTGCTATCCCGACCGTGGGCACGATAGGGACGCGGCGCCGTTGCTGTTGCGGTCGAAGAGATGCAGGGCGAAAAGTACTATACTGGAATCACGCCGGTCGTCTTAGCGCGGCCATACGCAAGCGCAGCCAGCGCCAGATCGCCGACGGCGAGACCTCGAAACACAAAGGCCGTCAGGTCCTGGGCGCCATCGCGGCCTGCAATATCGCCGCACACCAAGCCGGTGATGTCGCCAGCGACCAAGGCTGGCGCGACCATGGGCTTGCTCATCTTGGCCTCCTGCTCCAGGTCGTCGATCACGATGCGTTGGAAAGCCCCCATGCCTTCCGGCAGCCAGGGCAGGGCAAGGTCGATACTGCTGACGAAAGCTCCTGGCTTCAGCCAGCGCGCGTCAAGAAACGGAACGAGACTCGGCAAGAGAGTGACCGAGGTCACGACAAGGTCTGCGTCGCCGATCGCTGCCCTGGGGGTCTTGCTGGCGATGGCAATCAGACCGCGGGCTTCGGCCGCCCGGCAAAGCGCGTCCCGGTTTTCGGTGCCGCGTCCAAAGGCGCGGATCTCGCGCAATGGAAAGAGGTCACAGAAAGCATCCAGATGGCTGCGTGCCTCCACGCCACAGCCGATGAATGCGATGCTGCTTGAATCCGGCCGCGCCATGCGCTTCGCCGCGGCCGCGCTCAGGCCTGCGGTGCGCCTTGCCGTAATCCAATTACCGTCCATGACGGCCAGCGGCAGTCCTGTTTCGCTGTCTTGCAGCGTGACTAATGAGTTTAGCACGGCGATGCCGCGCTCACGGTTGCGCGGGTTGAGCACCAACGACTTCGTGGCGACCACCCGCGGCTCGTCCGCGACGGCGAGAGTTGCCATGATGTAACGATCATCGCCCGGAAGCACCACTACCTTCGGCGCGCACCAAACTTGGCCGCGCCGCTGGCCGAGAATACGCTGCTCGATGCTGTCGACGACCTCATGCGTCGTTATCGCCAAACGTTCAAGAGCGGACCGGGAGAGGTACGGCACGTTTGTTGCCGACCCGGCCTGGTCGCTCACCGGGAGGTGGGAGTCTATGATCGCTTCCATGGTGTCTGCCCACTTTCCCCTGAGGCACCAATCAAGGCCACACCTGACAGCATCTTCGGTCTGTCAGACCTCGCCTCGACCCCCGCCTTCAACTACCGCCGTGGTCCTTCATGATCATGGCAAAGATCAGATCACAATTGTTGTCCGGAAACATAATGGATAGCGAGCATGAGCAATCAGCCTCGAAGGCGCGTTCGACACTTTAACAGCGCGGCTCGCCCTAGGCGAGGCTGTTGCAACACATTTGGGATGGGTCTCCGATCCTGACCGACTTCCGGAGATCAGCCTAAAGCTGACTCTCCAGCACCAGCATGGCGTCCACGCCGTTACTCCGCAGCACCATTACTCCGCGGCGTCGGATTTCCGCACCGGAAGCTTCCAGTCCGGACGGATGAAGTGGCAGGTGTAGCCGTTCGGGATGCGCTCCAGGTAGTCCTGGTGCTCCGGCTCGGCTTCCCAGAAGGGGCCGACCGGCGTCACCTCGGTCACGACCTTGCCCGGCCACAGGCCAGATGCGTTCACGTCCGCGATGGTATCCTCGGCGACGCGCTTCTGCTCGGGGCTGGCGTAGAAGATCGCCGAGCGATAGCTGGCGCCCCGGTCGTTGCCCTGGCGGTTGGCCGTCGTCGGATCGTGGATCTGGAAGAAGAGCTCGAGCAGGTCGCGGTACGACGTCTGCTCCGGGTCGA
>DASYRS010000293.1:0-5619 GCA_036004205.1 Dongiaceae bacterium | reverse complement strand
CCGCCGGCGCCACGCACCGGCGCGGCGATGCAGCGGATGCCGGGTTCGCTCTCCTCGTCCTCGATCGCATAGCCGCGCTCGCGCACCGATTCGAAGATGGCGCGCAGAGCACCGGCATTCGTCATGGTCTTGGGCGTGCGGGCGGTGAGCGGCCCCGCCAGCATGCGCTCCACGGTCGCCGCCGGCGCATAGGCGAAGATCGCGCGCCCCACCGCCGTGCAATAGGCCGGCCGGCGCACGCCGATATCCGAGCGCATGCGCAGGGCCTGCGGGCTCTCGAGATTGTAGATGTACATGATGTCGGCCTCGGACGGGATGCCGAGCAGGATGGTCTCGCCGGTGCGGGCACGCAGATCGAACAGATAGGGTCGCGCCTCGTTCGACAGGTTCATGCGCCGGCGCACCAGCGTGCCCAGCCCGAACAGGCCGATGCCGAGGCGGTAGCGGTCATTCTCCGGGTCCTGCTCCAGCAGCCCCTCGGAGACCAGCGTGACCGCAAGACGGTGGACGGTGCTCTTCGCCACGCCGAGCTTTTGCGCCAACGCGCTGACGCCGAGCGCCTCCTCATCCTCCGAAAAGGCCTTGAGGAGGCGGGCCGCGGTCGCGACGGAGGAAAGGCGGTTGCGAGTCGCCTTCGGCTTCTTGGCGATTTTGGCGGGAGCCTTCGGCTTCGGTGCCATGGGCTGTCGATTCCGGTCGCTGCTGGTCAGACGATCCATAGCACAGCTCCGCGGTCACGCCCTGAGCGCCGTCAGCATTTCGCCGATATAGTCCGCGCCGGTCGAGACGACGAGCATGGCGGCGTGGGGCCGCATCGCGCGAAGCGTGATGGCAAGACCCTCGTCCTCAGCCGTCTTCAGCACCAGGCCGGTCGCCAGCTTGCCGAGCACGGCACAGGTATTGCCGATGACCTCCGCGGCCTCCCGTGCCGATCCGCCGGCGGTCGCGACCATCACGATCACGTCGGCCTCGGCGACCTCCTTCCGGAGGCTCGTCCACCTGCCGTCGGTATCCTCAAGCCGCGCATCGACGGCGATGGCCGGAAATTGCCTGCTGATGGTTTCGGCGCGCAGATACCGTAGGAAACGCGCGCCATTCCAGAGGTGGTCCTTGAGCGCCAGCAGCGCCGACAGGCTGCCGTCGTCGAGCGCGATGATGCGCGATGAGCGCGGCCGCGAATTGGGATAGTCGACCCGGAAGCGCGCCTGTTCCGCGCTCGCCATCATCGCGCTTTCGCTCCGGCCCATCGGCGTCACACCGAAGCCTGCGCCTTGCCGGGCACGGCGACCAGAGCCTCCGGTGCCGCGGATTTATAGGGCTGGTCGGCCGGCAGCACGATCGCCGCCGAGCGCACGCGCTGATGCGCGGGATCGATTCCCGGCGGCCGGATGCCGCGCTCTCGCAGCGCCTTGGCCGCCTTCAACAGCCGGTGCCGCGCCATGATGATGCCGTTGTCGGTCGAAACCAGGTTCTCCTTGGTCCGATCGACGATCGGGCCCATGCTCTCCTGCAGCGAGGCGTCCTGCATGGCGATGCCCTCGATGCCGGAATAGGTCGTGCCCCTGCGCTGGGCCTCGCGGTCCATCAAGTAGTCGTTGTCCTTGTTGGCGCGTGGGCGGTAGGTGCCGGGCACATAGGCGACATGGATGCCTTTGCCTTGTTTCATCGCCTCGCGCTCCTCCGTCGTCAGGGCGCGGACCGGATGGTAGTCGAAGCTCCAGGTCCAGCAATTCTCGTCATCGATCGGGATCCAGAAGTGGCCGTGGATCGGATGATCGCCACGCGGCGGAACCATGGTGAAGGACGGCATCACCCACGGCGTGATGCGCCAGTAATAGCGTCCTTCCTCGGCATTGCGCCGCGCCCCGATGAAGAGGCCGCCGTCGCTGTCGACCACCTCGAACACCGGCCGCCGGTCGCTCATGTTGTATTGATTGCCCCGCGCGCCCTTGAACAAGGGATCGCTGTTGAGGCTGCCGCTATGGAGCCAGGACACGTGACTGGAATCGATCCCACCCTCCATCGCCTGCAGCCAGTTGCACTCCTGCAATCGCTTGGAGGTGAAGGTCTGCTCCGCCGGAACGCGCGCGAACTCCCATTCCGGCAGCGGCGGCTTGTGCTGCGGCGGGCCCATATAGGTCCACAGGACTTCGCCCACCTTGATCAGAGGATAGGATCTAAGCTTGATCTTGTTGCAGAAGCCGCTTTCCGCCGGCTCCGACGGCACTTCGATGCACTGGCCGGTGAAATCGTATTTCCAGCCGTGATACGGGCAGCGGATACCGCCCTCCTCGTTGCGCCCGAACCAGAGCGACACGCCACGATGCGCGCAGAACTCGTCGATCAGGCCGTAGCGGCCCTCGCTGTCGCGAAACGCCACCAGCCGTTCGCTCAGCACCTTGACGCGAATCGGCGGGCTGTTGTCCTCCGGCAGCTCTTCCGCCAGCAGCGCCGGGATCCAGTAGCACCGGAAGAAATCGCCCATCGCGGTCGCGGGGCCGGTCTGGGTCAAGAAATCGTTCTGTTCCTTGCGAAGCATCCTCTACTCCTGCCGGAATTCCGCGCTCAATTCTGGACCTGCGCGGGCGCCGGGCGGCGCATGCGAAACACGCTGACAGCAAGACAAAATCCGCTTGGCCCGCCGGGTTGACGTCTTCGCGCAACCGCTTATCCTAGCGCCATCGTTCCTCTATACGGAACATCGTTTCGTTTTAAGAAGCGTACAGAGTGCCGCCGGCATCGTCAAGGGGCGCGGCGGCGGCCAAGGAAAGGAAGCGAATGACCGGCACGAAAATCAGGCTGTGCGCGACCGACGACGTGGCGAGCGGCGGCGCCATCCGGGTCGAAACCGATGGCCTGACGCTCGCGGTCTTCAATGTCGAGGGACAGTTCTATGTAACCGACGACCATTGCACGCACGGGCCCGGTTCTTTGTCGGAAGGCCTGTTGGAGGGTCACATTATCGAATGCGATTTCCACCACGGCGCTTTCGATGTGCGGACCGGCGCGGTGGCGGCGCCCCCCTGCATGGTCCCGATCAAGACCTACAATGTGTTCGTCGAGAACAGCGCGGTGCTGATCGAGATCTGATCGGGACAGCCGCGACCAAACGGCGATGTCCGGTCGCGGCCGCATCGATCACCGGATCAGAGATAGCCGGTCAGCAGCGCGGTGCCGGCAACGGCAATGGCTCCGCCACCGGCCCGCAGGGCAAGATCGGCGCGCGCACCGGCCTTGCCGAAGGCCAGCCCGGCGCCGATGCCCGCGGCGTGCAGGAGCCCCGTCGCCAGCACGAAGCCCAGCCCGTAATTGAAACCGGTCGCATCCATCGGCATTTCCGTGCCGTGCGCATGCCCGTGGAAGATCGCGAACAGGCCGACCATGGTCGCCGCGGCCGAGACCGGCAAGGTCCAGCGCAGCGCGACCATGAGGCCGAGCACGATGACCGATGCGGCGATGCCCGCCTCGACCAACGGCACCCGCATGCCTTCCATGCCGAGCACGCCCCCGACCGCCATCATGGTCATGAAGGCCGCCGGAACCATCCAGAGCGCGCGGCCGCCAAGATGCGCAGCCAAGAGGCCAACCGCCACCATGGCAAGGATGTGGTCGAGGCCGCCGAGCGGGTGCATGAAGCCATGCGCCAAGCCGCCGGCAGGGCCGATGCCGGTATGGGCAAAAGCGGCGGTGGGCAGCAGGGCGCCCGCCAGCGCCAGGGATCCAAGTCGCAACTCTCTGTTCATGTCCACCTCCCTTTACCAGACTGTCAAAATGCGGAGCGGGCCGGGCCGCCCGATTGTTCACCATACGGAAATCAGAGGGTGGGCCGGCGCCGCAAGTAGCTATTTCATATGACACCTAGCCCGTCTGACTATTGGTCGGGCGGGCGGTTTTTGCGCTAACAGTCGGTCACATTCGGCGTGTGAATCGGGTGGCCGGGGCGCTACAACAGCCACCAGACGACGGCGAGCAGCGGGAGAGAGTCATGACGGCTGACACCGACATTGCGTCCACCGGCCACAACAGCGGCGACAAGCCGGGCGAGGTGGTGTGGGAACGCTGGGCCAAGAAGCGCACCTTCGTTCGCGCCCTGGAAGGAACCTATGGCGAGCTGATGTCGGAGCTGTTCTCCCAGCCCCGCATCTATCACACCAGGGACCTCAAGTGGAAAGGCGGGCCGCAGAACTTCGGCAAGAAGGTCATCAACCCGCAGGCCGTGAAGGTGGCGCAGTCGATCGAGACCCACATCGACGTGTTCGCGCCGGGCGGCTACGGCCAGAAGCACGGCCATATGAACAGCGCGGTGTTCTTCGTGCTCAAGGGCAAGGGCCACGATGTCCATGACGGCAAGCGCCTGGACTGGGAAGCCGGCGACGCGCTGATCGTCGAGAATGGCTGCGTGCACCAGCATTTCTCCGACAACCCGGACGACGAGACGATCGTGCTCATCATGAAGGCGAAACCGCTGTTCCTGTTCATGCACATGATCTTCCAGAAGGTCGTGGAGTATCCGCCCAAGGTCCCGGTTGCCGGCCACGAAGACTACGCGCCGCCAGCGGACCTCTGAGACTAAGGGAGACCATGACAATGTCAGCCACGCCGAGTTTCCTGGATCCGCTGGAGCGCGATCGCGCCCGCTCCGGCGAGACCTACGTCAATTTCTACAATGAGGCGCTGAAAGCCTCGCAGGCGTTCCGCGCCGAATACGACGGGCGCATGGGCGTGGTGAAATGGAACCAGATGCCGATGGAGCGCTCCGCCGACGGCCTCATCAAGCACATCATCAACGAGCGGATGAACACCAAGGAATGCTGCCTCGACATCTACATGCAGTTCATCCCGCCGGGCGGCGCAACCGGGACCAGCCGGCATCTGAGCGAGGAAGTGGCCTACGTCATCGAAGGCACCGGCTACGATCATCATTTCGACGTGCGCTTCGACTGCAAGGACGCCTTTGTCTGGGAATGGGACAGGACCCCGAAGAAGGCGTCGTGGGGCCCGGGCGATTTCATCTACATCCCGCCCTACTGCGCCCATAAGCGCTTCAACACATCTCCGGCCGAGGCCCGCGTGGTCGTCATCAACAGCCGCATCATGAAAGCGATCGGGTTCGACTGGTTCGACCAGCTGGAGCCTGCCAAAGGCTTCGAGGATCTCTGGGTACCGCCGAGCGAGTGAAGCCGATCGGGCCGCTCGGCTATCGTCCGGGGCCTCGCGCGCGCCAACCGGGCGAATTTTTTCGATCGCGGTGCCTTCCGTCATCACCGCACGATCGCCTATATTCGCCCCATGGCCGCTCCCTATGCCCACATCGAGGTCCGGCCGATGGCCGGCGCGCTTGGCGCCGACATTCATGGCGTGGACCTCGCCCAGCCGCTAGACGATGCGACTTTCGCGGAGATCGAGCGCGCGTTTCACGATCGCCTGGTGCTGTTCTTCCACGACCAGCGCCTGACGCCGGAACAACACGTTGCCTTCTCGCGCCGACTTGGGCCCCTCAGCCACTCGCCCTACATCAAGCACATGGCGGAGTATCCGGATATCATCGCCGTGCTGAAGGAGGCGGACGAGCGCAACATCAGCACCTTCGGCAATGCCTGGCATTCCGATTTCAGCTTC
>DASYRS010000292.1:0-4309 GCA_036004205.1 Dongiaceae bacterium | reverse complement strand
CAGGAAGCCTTCGACATCGAATATTGGCTGCTGGAGGAAGCGAAGCTGCAGCGCATGTCGAAGCCCAAGTCGCTCGCCGGCCGAATCGCCCTGGTGACCGGCGGCGCCGGCGGCATCGGCCGTGCCATCGCTTTCAAGCTGATGAGCGAAGGCGCCTGCGTCGTGCTGGCGGATATCGACCAGAAGGCGCTGGCGGAGACCGAGGCGAACTTCGCCAAGAGCTTCAGCAAGGACCAGGTGCGCAGCGCAATCATGGACGTGACGGACGAGAATGCGGTCGCGGCCGCTTTCGCCCATGCCGCCACGGAATATGGCGGCCTCGACATCCTGGTCTCCAACGCCGGCATCTCCTCTGCGGCGCCGATCGACGAGACCGAACTCGCGATCTGGGACCGCAACATGGACATTCTGGGCAAGGGCTATTTCCTGGTGTCGCGCGACGCCTTCCGCCTGATGAAGAAGCAGAAGCTGGGCGGTTCCATCGTCTTCATCGCGTCCAAGAACGGCCTCGCCGCCTCGGTCAACGCCTCGGCCTATTGCACCGCCAAGGCGGCGGAGATCCATCTCGCGCGCTGCCTGGCGCTGGAAGGCGCCGATCACGGCATCCGCGTCAACGTGGTCAATCCCGACGCGGTCCTGCGCGGCTCCGGCATCTGGTCCAGCGAATGGCGCGCCCAGCGTGCCGCCGCCTACAAGATGCAGCCGGACGAGCTGGAAGAGCATTACCGCAAGCGCAGCATGCTGAAGCTTTCGGTCTATCCGGAGGACGTGGCGGAGGCGACCTATTTCCTCGCCTCCGACCTGGCCGCGAAATCGACCGGCAACATCATCAACGTCGACGCGGGCAACGCGCAGTCGTTTACGCGCTGAAAGCCCGCGCAGTTCTGGGAGAAGTGCGATGACCGACTGGCAGATTTCCCCCGATGTGATCGCCGAGCATAACAAGCCGTTGAGCAAAGCGCTTGCCGCAGACTACGGCGCGCTGGGTGAGCAACTCGCGCGCCGCGGCATCGATATCGAAGGCGTGACCAGGAAGGTCGCGGCCTTCCATGTCGCGGTGCCATCGTGGGGCGTCGGGACCGGCGGCACGCGCTTCGCCCGCTTCCCCGGCATCGGCGAGCCGCGCAACATCCTGGAGAAGCTGGACGATTGCTGCGTCATCCACCAGCTCTGCCGTGCGACGCCACGCGTGTCGCTGCACATTCCCTGGGACAAGCCGCGCGACGCCGCGGAGCTGAAGCAATATGCCGCCGCGCGCGGCCTTGGTTTCGATGCCATGAATTCCAACACCTTCCAGGACCAGGCCGGCCAGAAGCTGTCCTACAAGTTCGGCTCGCTCTCCCACACCGACGCGGCGACGCGGGCCCAGGCGATCGAGCACAATCTGGAGTGCATCGAGATCGGCAAGGCGATCGGCTCCAAGGCGCTGACGGTGTGGATCGCCGACGGCTCCAACTTCCCCGGACAGAGCAACTTCACCAGGGCGTTCGAGCGCTATCTGGATTCGGTGCGGCAGATCTATGCCAGGCTCCCACAGGGCTGGAAGCTGTTCACCGAACACAAGATGTACGAGCCGGCCTTCTATTCGACCGTGGTCCAGGACTGGGGCACCAATTACCTGACCGCCACCAGCATCGGCGAGAATGCCTGGTGCCTGGTCGATCTGGGCCATCATGCGCCGAACGTCAACATCGAGATGATCGTGGCGCGCCTGATCCAGTTCGGCCGGCTGGGTGGCTTCCACTTCAACGATTCGAAATACGGCGACGATGATCTCGACACCGGCTCGATCGATCCGTTCCGCCTGTTCCTGGTCTTCAATGAGCTGGTAGATGCCGAGCTGCGCCGCGCCCCGCGCTTCGAGCCGGCGCACATGCTGGACCAGTCGCACAACGTCACCGACCCGATCGAGAGCCTGATCCGCAGCGCCGGCGAGATCCGCCGTGCCTACGCCCAGGCCTTGCTGGTGGATCGCAAGACGCTTGAGGACGCCCAGGATCGCAACGACCCCATGCTGGCATCCGAGACCTTGAAGGCCGGCTTCCGCAGCGATGTCGAGCCGATCCTCAAGAAGGCGCGGCTGGATGAAGGCGGTGCCATCGACCCGATCGCCGCCTACCGCGCCAGCTTCTACCGCGCCAAAGTGGCGGAGAAGCGCCCGGCGGCGGCACGCGGCGGCAGCGGGATCGTTTGAGAGCATCGCGCGGGTCGCGCCAAGCCCCGCCTCGCTCACGTTGGCAATGAAGAAAAACTGACGGGCCGCGCTTCGGGCTGAGGGCGGATTTGGGTCAGCGCATCTCAGCTACCGCCGAGGACGCCGCCAAGCGCACCGCGTATCCCGCCCAGCGCACCACCGAGGCCGCCACGATTGGAGTTCCCGTCCGAGCCGCCGTCTCCCGATCCATCGCCGGTGTCGCCCGCCCCAGAATCACCGCCTCCGGCGTCGCCACCACCCGTGTCTCCGCCGCCAGAACCGCCGCCCGACCCTGAATCGCCACCGCCTGAGTCACCGCTCCCTGAGCCGCCACCGGAGTCACCGCCACCGGAATCCCCGCCGCCGGAATCGCTGCCACCTGAGCCGCCGCCACCGGAGTCCCCGCCGCCTGAGCCACCTGCGCCTGAGTCGCCGCCCGTGTCACCGCCTCCGCCGGACCCGCCATCTCCACCGCCGGACCCGGTGTCGCCGCCGCCCGTGTCACCGCCACCCGTGTCGCCACCGCCTGGATCGCCACCGCCTCCCGTATCGCCACCACTCGGGTCGCCACCGGTGCCGGATCCGCCGTCATCGGACCCGCCGGTTCCGCCACCCGGCTCGGCGCCGCCCGTAGAGCCGCCGCCGCTCGGCGTGCCCGATCGCGTCGGCGCTTGTGGAGAGCCGGTTGAATATCCGATGTGGGGCGAGCCGACGTTGGCGTTGCCATTCCCGCCCTGAGAAATCGTTGCGGACCGTGTCCGATGGGTTGCGCTCTGCTCGGGTTCGGCGGGAACCGGCGCCGAGGCTCCGGCGGACGGGAAGTCACCGGCGTTCGAGGGCTCGGTATCCGGTCCGGAAAGTACTGGCATCGACACCACGGCAAACGGCTTGATCTCGAAAGCCGACTGCGCGATTGGCGCAAGCTTCTGCGCGGCGGCAGGCGCCGCGACCACGGATGTGCTCGCGGTCTGCATCACGGGCACTGGGGGCTTCAGTCTGGGAGCCACCGGCAGTCGCGCTATCCGGGTGACCGGTCGTGCCGCATCCACCGGCGCTGCCGGTTTCATCAGGGCGACATCGATCGTCCGCTGGAGAGGCGACGCCTGTACCGACGGGACCCGCGTCGCGACAACCGCGAAGGGCGCCGCCGCCGGGATATCCAGCGAATAGTTCGCGCGCACTTCGGCTTGAACCGGATCGGCGACCGCGACGGCCAAGCCATTTCCGGACGAGGCTTGCATCCAGGCCGGCCGCCATACCGTCCCTTGCCGCCACAGGGTGCCGCCCGCGATGGCCGTGACCGCAAAGATAGAGGCGGTGCCGGCCAACACCCACTTCATCTTGGACCGACGCCGCGGCGGGCGAGACATGGCGACCTTCGGAGGCGGGATATCCGGATTCCAGGTTCGCGGCTCGATGAGCGGCTCGGCACGGGCGGCAAGGAGGGCGGCGAACGACTCGCTGTAGCTGATGGGCCCCGCCTTGTCCGCCGCCGGCGCGTCGTGCGGCGGCGGATCCGGCAGGCCTTCGGGTTCGGACGCCGTTTCCGGTCTTGAACCCTGCACAATCGTGGGCATCGGCCGCAGGCGTGGCGGCCGGCCGGCGCGGGCGGGCGCTTGCTGCAGGCCCCTGCGGCGTTCCTTCCAGCGCGCGAACAGCCGCGCGATCTCTTCGGGCGAGCGCCGGCTCAGGTCGAACGCCGTCAGGTCGTTCACCGGTTGCTTGATCGCTCGATCCTGCTGGGCCACGCGGCGCTCCCCGAAACAGCTTCACGCCAACATCGAAGTGCCAATACTGTTCCCCCGCAGGTCGGCCAAAACAGAGTCCTTTTGGTGACAACCATCCGAACTTTGATCCGAGGCTTTGACTGGGAGCCGGTGGACCGGCAGTCCAAGAGATTCCGAAGGACGGTCGGCGCACATCGAGGTCTTCATCGACACCGGCCGATGAGCGCCTAGCGCGCCAGCCGCTCGATCAGCGCCATCGCGGCAGCCGGCGCCTTCGGCTTGAAGCCGTTGATCATGTAGATGAAGACGTCGCGCGATTTCGGCGCCTTCTTCTCCGGCGCCGCGATCGGCTTCGGATCGCCGGGCGCGCCGCCGCCAGCCCAGGCCC
>DASYRS010000291.1:0-5043 GCA_036004205.1 Dongiaceae bacterium | reverse complement strand
AATAGCCGCCGCCGTTGGCGCAGCTACCCATTGAGATGACGTAGCGCGGTTCCGACATTTGGTCGTAGACTCGCCGCAACGCCGGCGCCATCTTGTTGCACAAAGTGCCGGCGACGATCATCACGTCGGACTGGCGCGGGCTGGGGCGAAAGAAGGAGCCGAAGCGATCAAGGTCGTAGCGCGCGCAGCCGACATGGATCATCTCGACCGCGCAGCAGGCCAGGCCGAAGGTCATCGGCCACAGCGAACCGGTGCGCGCCCAGTTCACCAGCTTGTCGAGCTGTGCGACCACGAAACCGCGATCGGAGAGTTCGTCGGTGACGGCCTTCAGGACCTGGTCCTGATCCGCGCCGGGTGGCAGCGGTTGCGGCGCGCGCACGATGCTTGACCCTACTTGGGCATTCGCCATTTCGTCACTCCCACTCCAGCGCGCCCTTTTTCCACTCGTAGATAAATCCAACGGTGAGCACGCCGAGGAAAATCATCATCGACCAGAAGCCGAACATCCCGATCTTGCTGAGCGAGACCGCCCAGGGGAACAAGAACGCCACTTCCAGATCGAAAATGATGAACAGGATCGAGACCAGATAGAACCGCACGTCGAACTGCCGGCGGGCATCGTCGAACGCCTCGAACCCGCACTCGTACGGCGACAGCTTTTCCGAATCGGGCTTTTGCCGCGCCAGGATCAGGGACGCGATCACCATGATCCCGGCCAAGCCGGCAGCCACGACGATGAATATCAGGACCGGCAGATATTCGCGTAGAAGCTCGTTCATTCAATCACCCGAGACCGGCCAATCGGCGAACGCCGCCGGCCACCCATCATCCCACCCTCGCGGCACTGGCAGAGCCGCGAACGGGACCCGACTCACCCCCGTCAGAGCGCCGCCACTATAGTGCGCTATGTCGCACTGCGAAAGCGCAAAAAACGTCGCAGCAATCGCGAAAATGCGTTTATTTCTCGTCGGTTACGTGAGAAATGGCAAAGCCGCGAAACGGCCTTGTGGAGGCCGGGAAATGGCGCGAGCGACGGGACTTGAACCCGCGGCCTCCGGCGTGACAGGCCGGCGCTCTAACCAACTGAGCTACGCCCGCGCAATGGGCAACACCTTAACGGTGGCGGTGAGATATAGGATGCGTCCGGGAGTGTCAACAATCCTTCGCCAGCGCGGTTTTGCTAGCGAATCATGCGCTCGACGACCACCGGATCGAGCCCGTTTTCAGCCACATGGCGGCGAAACCTCTCGAGCCGCGTGAAGACATCTTCGAATCCGATCTGCCGGCCCTCGGCGTCGGTATAGATCAGCGCGCCGCGGGTCACGAAGAACGTGGTCATGCCGGTCGCAGGGTCAGCCTCCAGCGTGTGGATCTCGCCCGGCGGCTCGTAGACGAAAGTCCCCTCGCCCGCCACCCAGTCATGCTCCAGGTAGCGCCACGAGCCCTTGAGCGTGAAGGCATGCACCGGGCCGGTGTGATAGTGGCACTGGAGCCGGCCGCCCGGCCGGATGCTGAGCAGGTTCGCCCACGCGCCGTTGGTGCAATCGAACATCAGCGGCCGCTGCCGCACATCCGCGGTCAGCTGGATCCAGTGCTGGTTGTCGCCCTCGGTCGGGATCACCAGCTCGCTCATCAGATTGACGGCTGAGAAGATGTGCGGACTGGCCAATTCATCCCTCCTGCTGGACGCGGAGCCGCTGGCGGCGATTCTCGAACAGGGTCGCGCCGACGATGGCGGAAAGGATCAGCGCACCACCGGCGACCGTGCCGGACGGCGGCTGTTCGCCATGCACCAGCCAGACCCAGAACGGATTCAATACCACATCCGCCAGGGCAATCAGCATCGCCGGCACCACCGGTACGTGCTTGGCGCCGGCCGCGAACAGGATCAGCGGCAAGGCCAGTTGCACCAGCCCCATCAACGCCAACAGGCCGACTTGCCACAAAGGCACCTGCGGCAAGCCTATGAACACCGACACGAAGCCAAACACCATCAACCCGCCGAGCGCGATTCCGGGCATCATTTCGAGATCGCGATGCCGCCTGAGCCAGACCGTCTGACCGGCGAAACAGAAGGCCGTGCCCAGCGAAATGACGGCGGCCAGGAATCCCGTCGCCAGCGCCGACATCTCCGCCTGCACCACGATCGCAACGCCGACCAGCGCCACAACCGTCGCGGCCAACGACACCGCGGACGCGCGTTCCCGGATGAAGAGCCAGGCCAACAGCGCGGCGAAGAACGGACTGGTCGCGCACAGCACCGAGACGCTCGCCACATTCCCCATCGTGAGGGCGTAGACATAGAGCGTCGAGCCGACGCCGAAGAAGAGCCCCACCATCAGCAAGGCCTGTGGCTGCTTCGGCCACAAATGGCGCTTGAGGTCGCCGCGATAGCGCAGCGCCAGATAGACCAGCAGGCAGATCGCGGTGGCCGGCGCCCGGTAGCCATTGACCGCCCACCCGTCCAGCTCCGGCACCCAGCGCACGAACAACCCGCTGAGGCTCCAGCCCAGGGTCGCCAGGCAGCAACAGGCGATGCCGAAGAGATATCTGCTGGACCTCGCCGCCGCCGTCATTCCAAACTCCCCTCGAAAGCCGGGCGGACGTTAACGGACGGCTCATTCCGCCGCTAGCGGGCTGCCGACATCGCCCCGCCTTCTATGGACCTTGAGCCTGCCAGAAACCTGCTGTATAGACTTGTATATACAACCAGCTTCGAGACCATGCCATGACCGGAACCCGCTTCAACGCCCGCGTTATCCGCGCCCCGCACGGCCGGACCCTCAGCGCCAAATCCTGGCTGACCGAGGCGCCGCTGCGCATGTTGATGAACAATCTCGATCCCGACGTGGCCGAGAATCCGAACGAGCTGGTGGTCTATGGCGGCATCGGCCGGGCCGCCCGCAACTGGGAATGCTACGACCGGATCGTCGAGAGCCTGAAGGCGCTGAACGAGGATGAGACGCTGCTGATCCAGTCCGGCAAGCCGGTCGGCGTGTTCAAGACCCACAAGGATGCCCCGCGCGTCCTGCTCGCCAATTCCAACCTGGTGCCGCACTGGGCGACCTGGGAGCATTTCCGCGAACTCGATGCCAAGGGCCTGATGATGTACGGCCAGATGACCGCCGGCTCGTGGATCTATATCGGCAGCCAGGGCATCGTGCAGGGCACCTACGAGACCTTCGTCGAGGCCGGCCGCCAGCATTACGGCGGAAATCTCAAGGGTCGCTGGATTCTGACCGGCGGCCTCGGCGGCATGGGCGGCGCACAGCCGCTGGCCGCGACCATGGCCGGCGCCTCGATGCTGGCGGTGGAGTGCGAGCCCTCGCGCATCGAGAAGCGGTTGGAGACACGCTATCTCGACACCAAGACCTCGTCGCTGGATGAAGCGCTCGCCATGCTTGAGCGCGCGAAGAAGGACGGCAAGGCGATCTCGATCGGCCTGCTCGGCAACGCGGCGGAGATCTTTCCGGAGATCCTGAAGCGCGGCATCCGGCCCGACATGGTGACCGACCAGACCAGCGCGCACGATCCGCTCAACGGCTATCTGCCGGCCGGCTGGTCGCTCGGCCACGCCGCGGATATGCGCCAGCGCGATCCGCAGGCGGTGGTGAAGGCCGCGAAGGAATCCATGGCGGTGCAGGTACGCGCCATGCTCGGCTTCCAGAAGCTCGGCATCCCGACTTTCGACTACGGCAACAACATCCGCCAGATGGCGCAGGAGACGGGCGTCGACAACGCGTTCGACTTCCCCGGCTTCGTGCCGGCCTATATCCGGCCGCTGTTCTGCCGCGGCGTCGGTCCGTTCCGCTGGGCGGCGCTTTCAGGCGAGCCGGAGGACATCCACCGCACCGACGCCAAGGTGAAGGAACTGATCCCGGACAACCCGCATCTGCACAACTGGCTCGACATGGCGCAGCAGCGCATCAAGTTCCAAGGCCTGCCCGCGCGCATCTGCTGGGTCGGCCTCGGCGAGCGCGCCAAGCTCGGCCTCGCCTTCAACGAGATGGTGGCGAAGGGCGAGCTCAAGGCGCCGATCGTGATCGGCCGCGATCACCTGGATTCCGGCTCGGTCGCCAGCCCGAACCGCGAGACCGAAGGCATGAAGGACGGCTCGGACGCCGTGTCCGACTGGCCGCTGCTCAACGCGCTGCTCAACTGCGCGTCGGGCGCCACCTGGGTCAGCCTGCATCACGGCGGCGGCGTCGGCATGGGCTTCTCCCAGCATTCCGGCATGGTGATCTGCTGCGACGGCACCGCCGACGCCGCGCGCCGCATCGAGCGCGTGTTGACCAACGATCCCGGTACCGGCGTGATGCGCCACGCCGACGCCGGCTACGACATCGCGATCGAGTGCGCGCGCGAGCGGGGGCTGAAGCTGCCGATGATCAACGGCTGAGCGTAAGGGGTATGGCGGGCTCGACTATGAATCCTGTGGCAGTCTTCGTGGGCCAAGTCGTGGCGATTGTCATGCTGACCGTCGCGCTCTGGGCGATAGGAGTCGGTATCGTCTATGCGTTCGCGGATGTACTCACCGGAGTGGATAAGAGCGGGATCGCTCCGATGCTGGTCGCGTTTCTCCCTCCCCTCTGCTTGGGTTGGTGGCTTTACACCAAGTCGCTTCGCCGCTTTGCCGAACGCCTCGCCCTTAAGGTCCCAGCCTGGACTCTTGGCATCCCGCTTGTCGGTGAGTTCCATGTGATCTCCGCAATGATTTTTCCACGATAGTCCGATGGCATTCGATCTACTTCTCACCGATTGCCGCGCCGCCACCATGGCGCTAGCCGACGGCTATGGCGCGATCGAGGATGCGGCGATCGCGATCGAAGGCGAGCGCATTGCCTGGATCGGCGAGCGCGCGGACCTGCCGAAGCAAGCGGCAAGGGAAACCGTCTCGCTCGATGGCCGCTGGGTGACGCCTGGCCTGATCGACTGCCATACGCATCTGGTGTTTGGCGGCGAGCGTGCCGGCGAATTCGAGCAGCGGCTGAAGGGCGCGACCTACGAGGAGATCGCCAAGGCCGGCGGCGGCATCGTCTCCAC
>DASYRS010000290.1:0-11888 GCA_036004205.1 Dongiaceae bacterium | reverse complement strand
GCGGCATGGACGTGGGCGCGCGTGGCCTGCTGATCGCAGCCAAGATGATCGAGGACGGTGCCCTCGCCCGCCACGTCAAGGAGCGCTATGCAGCCTGGGATAGTCCGGACGGAAAGGCTATCCTGTCGGGCGAGCAGTCGCTGGCCGATCTGGCGGCGAAGGTCGAGGCGCGCAATGCCGAGCCGCAGCCGCGATCGGGCAAGCAGGAGTATCTCGAGAATCTGGTGAACAGCTACGTCTGATCATACATTGGGCCGACGCGGCGCGAGACCGCGCGGCCGTTTCTTTGGGAGGAACATTCCATGGCGATGACCACGATCAAGGGGCCTGCGATTTTTCTCGCGCAGTACGCCGGCGACAAGGCGCCGTTCAATTCGCTGAACTCGATCTGCGAATGGGCTTCCAAGCTCGGCTTCAAGGGCGTGCAGATGCCGAGCTGGGACGGCAGGCTGTTCGACCTGAAGAAGGCGGCCGAGTCCAAGGGCTATTGCGACGAGGTGAAGGCGACCGCCGCCAAGCACGGCATCCAGATCACGGAGCTGTCCACCCATCTGCAAGGCCAGCTGGTCGCGGTGCATCCTGCCTATGACGAAGCGTTCGACGGCTTCGCAGACCCCAAGGTGCGCGGCAATCCGCAGGCGCGGCAGGAATGGGCGGTCGGGCAGATGATGCTGGCCGCCAAGGCCTCGAAGAACATGGGCCTGACGGAGCATGCCACGTTCTCGGGCGCGCTGGCCTGGCCATATTTCTATCCCTGGCCGCAGCGGCCGGCGGGCTTGGTGGAGACCGCGTTCGACGAATTGGCCAAGCGCTGGAAGCCGATCCTGGATGCGTTCGATGAGGCCGGCGTCAATGTCTGCTACGAGGTGCACCCGGGCGAGGATCTGCACGACGGCGCGACGTTCGAGATGTTCCTGGAGCGGGTGAAGAATCATCCGCGCTGCAACATCCTCTACGATCCGTCGCACTTCGTGCTGCAGGCGCTCGATTACCAGGAGTACATCGACATCTATCACGACCGCATCAAGATGTTCCACGTCAAGGACGCAGAGCTCAATCCGAACGGGCGCACCGGCGTCTATGGCGGGTTCCAGTCCTGGGTCAATCGCGCAGGGCGTTTCCGCTCCCTCGGTGACGGCCAGGTGAATTTCAGCGCCATCTTCTCCAAGTTCGCGCAGTACGGATTCAAGGGTTGGGCCGTCCTGGAGTGGGAATGCTGCATCAAGGACGCCGAGCAAGGGGCTCGTGAAGGCGCGATTTTCATCCGCGATCACATCATTCAGGTGGCGGAGCGGGCGTTCGACGATTTCGCTTCAGGCGGCACGGACCTGGCGGCCAACCGCCGCATGCTCGGCATTCGCGCGTAACAAGAAAGGAAAAAGAACATGCCAATCGAAGGCCGCAGCAGAGAAAGCGCGGACGCACGCGTGCGTTTGGGAATGGTCGGCGGCGGCGAGGGCGCCTTCATCGGCGCCGTGCACCGCCTCGCCGCCCGCATGGACGACCAGTATGTGTTCGTCGCCGGCGCGCTGTCCTCGACGCCGGAGAAATCGCAGCGCTCGGGCAAGGCTCTCGGGCTGGCGGCTGACCGCATCTATGGCGACTACGAGACCATGGCAAAGGCCGAGGCCAAGCGGCCCGACGGCATCGAAGCGGTGGCGATCGTCACGCCCAACGACATGCATGCGCCGGTGTCGAAAGCGTTCCTCAAGGCCGGCATCCACGTGATCTGCGACAAGCCGCTGACGGTCAATCTGAAGGAGGCGCTGTCACTCGAGAAGGCAGTCAAGCAAAGCGGCCGCATCTTCGCTCTCACACACAATTACACCGGCTATCCGATGATCCGTCACGCGCGCGCGATGGTGGCCGCCGGCGAGCTTGGGCAGCTTCGCGTGGTGCAGGTGGAATATCCCCAGGACTGGCTGACCGAGAAGATCGAGGATACCGGGCACAAGCAGGCGGCGTGGCGCAACGATCCAAAGCGCGCCGGTGCCGGCGGCTGCCTCGGCGATATCGGCACACACGCCTATAACATCGCCAGCTTCGTGACCGGGCTGGAGCTGGATTCGCTGAGCGCGGACCTCACCGCCTTTGTGAAGGGCCGCAAGCTCGACGACAACGTGCATGTCATGATGCGCTTCAAGGGCGGCGCCAAAGGCATGCTGTGGGCGAGTCAGGTCGCGCCGGGCAACGAGAACAACCTGAAGCTCCGCGTCTATGGCACCAAGGGTGGGCTGGAATGGTATCAGGAGCATCCCAACCAGCTCATCTGGTCGCCCTTCAACCAGTCGCCGCGCATGCTCTCGCGCGGCATGCCCAGCGCCAACGCGGCGGCGGCACGCATGACGCGCGTTCCGCCCGGACATCCGGAGGGCTATCTGGAGGGGTTCGCCAACATCTATAGCGAGGTCGCGATCGCCATCCGCGCGGCGCGCTCGAAGAAGAAGCTCGATCCCGCCGTCATGTTCCCCACGGTCGAGGACGGCGTGCGCGGCGTCACCTTCATCGAGGCCGCGGTTAAATCGTCGGCCAAGGATGGGAAGTGGACGAAGGTTTGAGGAGTTCCCTCTCCACACAGCAAGTTCCCCCTTCTCCCCTCGCGGGAGAAGGTTGCGAAGCCTTGGCGAGGCAGCGCCGAGCTTAGGCCAAGCCGGGTGAGGGGTTGCGCCGAGGGCGCCAGCGCGTGAGCGCTGTCTATTGCGAGATGCGACGCCTTCGCTTGCGCTCTTGCGAGCGCGCGCACCTGACGGTGCGCTCCCTCATCCAACTTCGGCTAGGCTCGGCTGCGCCTCGCCGAGCCATCGTATCCTTCTCCCGCGAGGGGAGAAGGGGGCCTTTTTGATTGGCTTCGTCATATGCAATTCCCCTGCCTTGCAGGGGAATTCTTTGAAGGTCGAGATGTCACTCTCCCTTCTCCGCCTTATACGGCACCGCGTGTTCCGCGGCTTCCCAGATCGCGCGCATGGCGGGCGTCTGCTGCTCCTCATAGAGGTGCCCGACCAGGCCGGCGCAGCGGGCGATCAGGCCGAAGCCGCGGGCGACCACCGGCGGCACGCCGCAATCGCCGAGCACCGCCGCGATCGCGCCGGTGGCGTTGATGGTGATGTGGCGGCCATGCACCGCGTCCACCGCGCCGCCGAGCGCTTCGATGGCCGCGACGTTCCGGTCAGCTATGTTGCGCTCGCGTGCCAATGCCAGCAGGCGCTGGGCGCGCGGATCGTCGGGCTTGTGCGTCGGGTGCCCGAAGCCGGGCAGCGGCGTGCGCGCGGCGCGGTGCTCCACAGCGATCCGCGTCGCTTCCGCCGCCGCATCCTCCGCCGCCACGATCCGCTGCAGCAGGGCAGCGCAGCCTTCCATACTGCCGACAAAGCGGCTGCCGACACCGAGCAATCCCGCCGCGACCGCGCCTTGTACGGCTTCCGGTGCGCTGGAGTAGGTGAGGCGCGCCGCCAGCACGCTCGGCGTCAGGCCGTGTTCCATCAGCGCAACGAGGCAGGCATCGATCAGGGCTGTCTGATCGGCGGTCGGCATGCGGCCGAGGATCTGGAAGTAGACCACCTCAGTGAAGCTGCGCTGGCCGATCAGCTCGTTGCATAGGCTCTTGCCGCGGATGAACACGTCCTCGGCGCTATGGCTGGCGATGCCGGTGGTCGGGGCTTCGAGGTCGGAACTCATGACGTTTTTTCCTTCAGTCTTTGTTCCAATTCGTGGCGCTGGATCTTGCCTGACGCGCTGCGCGGGAATGCCTCAAACGGGATGAAATGGATCTCCTTCGGCTGCTTGAAGCCAGCCAACTGCTCGCGGCAGCGACGGCGCAACTCGTCCTCGCTCAGGCTTTCGTCACGACGAGCGACGAAGGCGACCGGCACTTCGCCCCACTTCGGGTCGGAGCGCCGGACCACCGCCGCGTCGGCGACGCGCACATCCTGCAGCAGCACGCGCTCGATCTCAGCCGGATAGATATTCTCCCCGCCCGACTTGATGAGATACTTCACGCGGTCGACGAAATCGAGCATGCCGTCCGGATTGCGCACGAACACATCGCCCATGTGGAACCAGCCGCCACGGAAATCCTTGGCGTTGGTTTCCGGCGCGCGCCAATAGCCGCTGAACAAAGTCGGTCCGCGCATGGCGAGCTCGCCCGGCGCGCCCATCGGCACGTCGCGATCCTCCGCATCGACCAGGCGGACCTCGCAGAACGGGCTCTGCTGCTTTGACAGCTTGGTCGGCACGACACCGACGGGAATGAGGTTCGAGGAGCAAGGCGGACAGCCGGTCTCGGTCGCGCCGAAGGTGTTCGCGTAGGGCGCCCCCAGCAGCGTCGTCACCTCGGCGATCTCCGCCGGCGGGACCAGGTCGGCCATCACGCCGCAGACTTTCACACCCTTGGGTCGGATGGCGGATCGCTTCAACTCCGCCGCGAAACGCCCGACCATGCCTGGCATCAACAACAGCCAGCCAAGCCGCTCGGTCGCGACAATCTCCCCCAGCCGCGCGACGTCGAAGCCGTCGACGACGAACACGGTGCCGCCCGCCATCAGCGTGCCCAAGGAAAATTCCGCGGCGCCCATGTGATAGAGCGGCGACCAGGCAACGAAGGCATCCTCTGCGGCAATGCCGAACTCGGCCCGCAGCACCATGTTGCGCGCGATCTCAGCGCGGTGGCTGATCACCGCGCCCTTGGGCAATCCCGTCGTGCCGCTGGTGTAGAGGATCAGCAGGGGCGATTCAGGATCGAGCTCCCGCGGCGATGGCGTGGCGTCGTTCGACGTCACCACCGCATCGTACTCCGCCCCGTAGGTCAGCACATTCTGAATGCCGACCGGCACAGCGGACAGGCGATCCGCATGGCGAGGCGAGACCAGGATGACGTCGGGCTCAACCAGCGCAAGGCAATGAGCCAGCTCCGGCGGCGCCAGGCGCCAGTTCTGACAGGCCACGATCGCGCCGATCCAGGCCGCGGCCAGGAACAGCTCCAGATATTCCAGGCGGTTTTCCGACAGGATCGCGACGCGCGCGCCCTCGCCTATCCCGCGATGCCGCAGCCAGGCAGCGAGCGCGGCCACCCGCCCGCCAACTTCGCCGTAGGTCAGCTTGCGATCGCCCGCCGCCAGCGCGATACGATCGGGATGGAGCCGGGCCTGCATCAGGAACAGGCCTGCCACGCTGCTCCCGGCGCCACGGCGCACCAGGCTGTCCACATCCGCGGTGTTGGAACGATTCACCATCGACGCCGCCCTCGCCGGCCCATCAGCGCCCCTCTCCTTCCGGCTGTCCGGCCGGTATTTTGTAACCGTTGCATACTATCCGGGAGCCATGAAGGGGTGTAGGTTTATTGCAACGGCGCCGGTGACAGTGGCGCCGAGCAGAATCTTGGTTTGGGAGGGTAGCCATGAAGCTCTATATGCATCCGGTCTCGATGACGAGCCGCCCGGTGCGCTTGTTCATCGCCGAGAACAACATCAATGTCGAGGAGCAGGTCGTCGATCTGTTCACGGGCGAGCACTACAAAGAGCCGTATCAGTCCATCAATCCGAACCACATGGTGCCGCTGCTGGAAGACGGCGATTTCCGGCTGACGGAAAGCTCGACGATCCTGAAATATCTCGCCGACAAGATCGATTCGCCGGCTTACCCGAAGGACCTGAAGAAGCGCGCCAAGGTCAACGAGGTGATGGATTGGCTCAACACCAATTTCTACCGCGACTATGCCTATGGCTTCATCTATCCGCAGGTCTTCCCGCACCACAAGCGCAAGACCGACGAGATCCATGCCGCCACCATCGATTGGGGCAAGGAGCGCGCGCAAGGCTGGCTCGCCCTGCTCAACGATCATTGGATCGGACCCAACAGGCAGTACCTCACCGGCGACCAGGTCACGATCGCGGATTACTTCGGCGCCGGGCTGGTCACGCTGGGCGAGGTCATCAAGTGCGACTTCAGCAGGTATCCGAACATCCAGCGCTGGCTCAACAATATGAAAAAGCTGAAGAGCTGGCCGAAGGTCAACGAGGTGTTCTATGGCCTGTGCGAATCGGTCAAGGAACAGAAGTTCAACGCCATCTGAGCGCGATGCGCGTATTGCGATGGAGTAGAGCATGATCAAAGGTTTGCATCACAACGCCTATCGCTGCCGGGATTCGGAAGAGACGCGGCGCTTCTACGAGGATTTCCTCGGCCTTCCGCTGTGCAACGTGCTGGAGATCAACGAGACCAAGAGCGGCCGGAAGACCAGCACGCTCCACACCTTCTACAAGATGGACGATGGATCGTGCCTCGCCTTCTTCGAGGCGCCGGACATGCCGTTCGAGTTCAAGAAACAGCACGATTTCGACCTGCACATCGCACTCGAGGTTCCGCGCGATGTACTCGAGAGCATGATGGCGAAGGGCAAGGCGGCGGGGATCGAAACCCGCGGCATCTCAGACCACCAGTTCATCGATTCGATCTATTTCCGGGATCCGAACGGCTATGTCATCGAGCTGACGGCCAAGCGGCCCGGCCATGACGAAGCGATGGACCCCGCGAAAAGCGGCGCGCGCAGCAAGCTCAACGCATGGCAGGCGGCCAAGCAACAGGCCAAAGCGAGCTAAGCTACAGCAATCGGCGCTGGATCTGGACGTAATGCGTGGCCCAGGGATCGAATGCCGCCGTCGTACGGGATTCGATGGCAATGAAGAGCTGGATCACCAGCACCATCGAGACCTTCGCGTCGTCTTCAGAGAGCGGCAGGAAAAGCACTCTTGAGTGGCGCATCACACGCTCCTTGTCGGGACTAAGGAACGTATTCTCCAGAAAGAGCGGCCGGCACTCGCGCACGCACTCGTCGTAGACTGGAATGACCTGGTCGGCGAGCGGGGGCGGCAGCGCCTCGTGGATGAAGCGATCCTTGAACTTGAGCCCGCCGTGGAATTGCTCGACCTCTGTGCCCACCACGCGGTAGCGGTACTGCCCTGGACCGTGGACCTCGACCAGACGGAGATAGGGCAACAGGCCCGGTATCTCGACCGGATCGATATCGACGCGGCGCGGCATGCGGCGCTCGCCACGCTTGCGTTTCCAATACGCAAGCGCCTTGCGCAGCTCGGCGTCCGGCAATGGAGAGTTCGAGGATTGCATCTCGGTCGGCATGATCGGGCCATCGCCAGCCTGAACCGGAATGCGCGATGATGACTCCCGGGCTTCGGCCCGTCAAACTCATTGACTGGTGGGCACGCGCTCGCCGTAGGAACGGCGTTGTGCGCGTTCACATCTGGTGGGAATGCCGCAGAACCGCAACGATGTAGCGGCAAGACACGCTGGCGGGGTTCTCGAACCGGCAGTTGGCGGGCGGACCGAGACGCAGGCAGTCGCCGGCGCGCAACTGGTACTCCTGCGCGCCCTGGCTGAAGGACAGGCGGCCGGCGACAACCACGATCTGCTGATCCTCGATGAAACTGAAGGCCGCTGCGGGATAATCGAGCTTCGCCTTCGGCGGCAGCTCACCCCAGACGAGTTCCAGCGGTGTCGTGGAACCCGGCGGCGTCAAGGCGCGGCGCTCAAATCCGGTCTCCGGGTCGCGCCAGCGCTCCTGCTCCGCTTCGCGGTTGAGCAGGCGCCCAGCCCCCTGCTCCGCCCGCGCCAGCAATTGCGACAAGGTGAGGCCGAAGGCGGATGACAGCCGGCCCAGCAAGGATGCCGTCGGGCTGCTCTCTCCGCGTTCCACCTTGCTGATCATGGCGCGCGAGACGCCGGATTTCTCCGCCAGCTCTTCCAGGCTCCAGCCGCGGCCGGTGCGTTCGGCATGAATGCGGGCGGCAATCCGGCTTTCCAGCGCGTCGTCTAATATACTAGACATATTTCTCTTATAGTGGAATCATGAGAGTGAGACAAGGCCGGAGCCGACATGGACACCGTGATCCGAGACGGGCGAGAGACCGATCTCACGGAGCTGCTCGCGATCTACAACGACGCGGTGCTAACGACCACCGCCGTCTACGACTACCAGCCGCGCACAGCCGAGCAGCAGGCGGCGTGGTACCAGGCCAAGCGCGATCAGAATCTTCCGGTCCTGGTGGCGGAAAGCGCCGGAGCGGTGGTCGGGTTCGCCAGCTACGGCCCGTTCCGTCCGTGGCCGGCCTATCTGCACTCGATCGAGAATTCGCTCTATGTCGCCGCGGATTGGCGCGGCCGCGGGATCGGATCGCTGCTGCTGCCGGCGTTGATCCGGCGTGCCACCGATCGCGGGCTGCATACCATGATCGCCGGCATCGATGCCGCGAACCAGGCCAGCCTGCGGCTGCACGCGAAATTCGGGTTCCAGCCGGTGGCCCAGTTCCGCGAGGTCGGCTGGAAGTTCGAGCGCTGGCTCGACCTTACCTTCCTGCAGCTCATGCTTGAGAGAAGCGCCGCCTAGGCACGGCGGCGGCCGATAAAAACCAGGAACCCGCCCGCGATGATGGCCGCGATGCCCGCGATATCGGGAATGGCGATGCTGTGTTCCTTCTCGGCGGTCGCCTGAAGGGGCCCCAGATCAATGACTTTTTCCGTCGTCGTATAGCTGAAACGGCCCATCACCAGGCCGGCGATGCCAAGCACGATCAGCACCACGCCAACGATTGCCAAAGGTTTCATGGTCCCGCCCCTGTATTGCCAGCAATGACCAGCAATACCGCAGCGGCACCGAAAGTTCCACCAACCAGATGAGAGCCTTACAGATCAGCGTAGATCTCGACCACGTTGCCGTCCGGGTCGCGGATGAACAGGGTGCGATGACCCCAGGGCTGGTCGGTCGGCTCGCCGACGATCGCGATGTCCGTGGCCCGGAACGCCTCGGCGCAGGCATCGACTTCCGCCCGCGTGACGCGGAAGGCGAGTTGCAGCGACAGCGCGCCCTTCGGCGTTTCGGGGTCGTTGAACACCAGCCCGCGCTCGGTCAGCGCCAGCAGCGTGCCGCCCACCCGGTATTCGACCCAGGATGGATGGACGTCGCGATAGACCGGGAACAGCAGCACCTCGGCATAGAATCGCCGCATCGCCGTCATGTCGCGCGCGAACACGATGACATAGTCCATGTTGCGGATCGCACGTAGCGGATTGCCGGCGATCTCGAGATTGACGGATGGCTGGGACTGTTCCGCGGTCATGAGATTCTCTTCGTCGCTTGTGACAAGCAGAACCTAGGCCGCTAGAATGCCGGCGCAATGGAAGCTGGATTACTGGTATTGGGACTACCACCATCATGACAGCGCTTCTCGAAGACGGCGGAAGGCGCCGGGAGCTGGCGCAGTTCCTGAAAGACCGGCGTGCGCGGATCGCTCCGGGCGTTGTCGGCGTGCCCGTGGGTGCGCGTCGCCGCGCCCGCGGCCTGCTGCGCGAGGAAGTGGCCATGATCGCCGGGGTCGGCGTCACCTGGTACACCTGGCTGGAACAGGCGCGCCCGATCAAGCCGTCGGTTCGCGTCCTTGGCAGCATCGCCCGCGCCTTGCGGCTGAGCGATGTCGAGCGCACGCATCTGTTCAAGCTGGCGCGGCCCGATCTGGAGCCTGCTCCGCCGGCGCAGCTCGCCACCGCCATATCGTATGCCCTGCAGCGCACGATGGACGCGCTCGCTCCCAACCCCGCTTACGCCGTCAACGCGGTCTGGGACGTGATCGGCTGGAACAAGCCGGCGGCGCTGATATTCGGCGACTTCGGCAGGATCGAGGCGGAGCGGCGCAACCTGCTCTATCTGATTTTCTGCGATCCGGACTGGAAGGAGCTGTTCCGCGAATGGGAGACCATCTCCGCCTTCGCGGTCGCGCAGTTCCGCGAAAGCACGGCGCGCCTGGGCGGCGACGCGCGGTTCAAAGAACTGGTCCGCATGCTGGAGCAAGACAGCGAGAGCTTCCGCCAGCATTGGCGCCGCCGCGACGTGCATCGACCCATCCCACAATCCAAGATCCTCGACCATCCGCGAGCCGGCCGGTTGAACCTGGAATATTCCACGTTCCAGGCCGACAGCGACCGCGATGTCCGCCTCACCATCTATACGCCGGGCGATGCGGAAAGCGCGCGGCGTATCGTGACGCTCACCGAACGCCCGCTCCGCGCCGTGCCGGCCACGCGCCGCCAGATCGAAGCGCGGCCTTGAGCGCTTACGTCATTTCCGATGTGGAGATTCTCGATTCCGAGCTGATCGCCGCGTATCGGGCCTTGGCACAGGAGAGCATCGCCAAGTATGGCGGCCGCTATCTGGCGCGCGGCGGTGTGGTCGAGGCGATCGAAGGCGGGTGGAATCCGAAGACTCTAATCATCGTGGAATTCCCGGACATGGCACGGGCCCGCGCCTGGTATCATTCACCGGATTATGCCGAGGCCCTGAAGATTCGCGAGCGCGCGCTGGACCGCAGGCTGATCTTCGTCGAGGGTCTGCCGCCAACAGCCAAGGGGGAAGCGTGAGCGACTTTCGTATGCCCGACCTGGAAGGCAAGGTATTCCTGGTGACCGGCGCGTCGACTGGCATCGGCGCGGCGGTGGCCGAGGCCCTGGCCGCTCATGGCGTGCATGTCGGCGTGCATTACAATGAAAGCGAGGACGCCGCCCATCGCGTGGCGGACGCGATCAAGTTGAAGGGCGGCACATCGTTCCTGGTCCGCGGAAATCTCGCCGATCCCGCGAACGCGGCGGAGGTCGCCGCCCGGACGGCCGAGCATTTCGGCCGCCTCGATGGCCTCATCAACAACGGCGGCAGCATGCTGGGGCGCATTCCCGTCCTGGAAGCAACCGACGAGCACGTCCGCAACGTCCTAGATCTCAACGCCGTGTCGGTGGTGGCGGCATCGCGCGCCGCCGTTCCCTGGCTGCGGCGGCAGGGCGGCACGATCATCAACACCACCTCGATCGCGGCCCGCAACGGCGGCGGCAACGGCGCCGTCCTTTATGCCGCCGCAAAGGCCTTCGTCAGCAGTTTCACGCGCGGTTTCGCCAAGGAAGTGATCGGCGACGGCATCCGCGTCAATGCGGTGGCGCCGGGCACCATCCTCACGCCTTTCCACGAACGCTTCTCCAACGAAGCGCAGATGAAGGCGATGGTCGCGACTATTCCCATGGGACGCGCCGGCACCGCGGAGGATTGCGTCGGGGCCTATCTCTATCTCGCGTCCGAGACGTTGAGCGGCTATGTCACCGGCCAAGTCATCGAAGTAAATGGCGGACAGCTGATGCCCTGACCGTGCCGTCAAGGTCAACTTTTCCCCAGTCGCACACTGCATGGTCATAGATCGAAGCGCGCGCGGTGCCTCAGGCAAGCCTGTGACGAGGCTCACCTCTGGTGTAGCGATGTGATTTGACTCGCCCACCGATTGCGCAAAACATCAATACGTTAGCATCGCCGCAATCCTCCGGGACGGAACAGCACATCGCGGCCGCGACCCCGACGATATGTGTCGGGACGACAGAACGGTGCACAGTCAAAGAAAAGTCGCCCCAGCGTTCGCCCGACACCATCGGCGTTCATGACTGCTATTGCATCAACGCTACTTGAGGGAGATATCGCCATGAGCGAGCAGTATACCGGACACCCGAAGATGGGTTGGCTGCCGGATTATCCCAGCATTCAGGACTACACCCCCCAGAAAGATACCGTCCCCGCGAAGCTGCAGAAGTTCGACCAGAAGCCGATCAAGGAAATGCTTTCGGAGGCCAGGGCGGGCGCGCCCACGCTGGATTTGCGCGCGGCGGCGGACCTTCGTCCGTGGTGTTCGCCGATCGAGGATCAAGGCGAAATCGGCTCTTGCACCGCCAATGCCGGCGTCGGGCTGGTCGAGTATTTCGAGCACCGCGCGTTCGGCCGGCATCTCGATGCGTCGCGGCTGTTCCTCTATAAGGTGACGCGCGACCTGCTGCACTGGACGGGCGACACCGGTGCC
>DASYRS010000289.1:0-9972 GCA_036004205.1 Dongiaceae bacterium | reverse complement strand
CTGGATTGACGGCGTCATACTTTGCCATCATGTCGCAGTTGGCCGCCTGGGACGCCGCCTTCACGATCGACTGGTAGCTCTTCGGCAGCTCGGCCCACTTGGCCGTGTTCACCATGGTATGGAGGACCGGGCCGCCTTCCCACCAGCCGGGATAGTAATAGAACGGCGCGACCTTGTTGAAGCCGAGCTTTTCATCGTCATAGGGGCCGACCCACTCGGCCGCGTCGATCGTGCCCTTCTCCAGCGCGGGATAGATGTCGCCGCCGGCGATCTGCTGCGGCACCACGCCCAGCTTGGAAATGATCTTGCCGGCGAATCCGCCGATGCGCATCTTGATGCCGTTGAGATCGGCGACCGACTTGATCTCCTTGCGGAACCAGCCGCCCATCTGCGCGCCGGTGTTGCCGCACGGGAATCCGATCAGGTTGTGGGTGGCCCAGAACTCGTTCATCAGGTCCATGCCGCCGCCGTAATACATCCAGGCGTTCTGCATGCGGCAGTTGAGGCCGAACGGCACCGCGGTCCCGAGGGCGAAGGTCGGGTCCTTGCCCCAATAATAATAGGTCGCCGTGTGGCACATCTCGATCGAGCCCTTGCCGACCTCATTGGCCGCTTCAAGGCCCGGCGCGATCTCGCCCGCCGGAAAGACCTGGACCTGGAACTTGTTGTCGGTGGCTTCGGCGACGAATTTGGAGAAGGTCTCGGCCGCGCCATAGATCGTGTCGAGGCTCTTGGGGAAACTCGACGTCAGGCGCCATTTGATGTCGGGCGCGCTCTGCGCGATGGCGGGCGCGGCGATCGTCGTGACGGCAGCCGCAGCGCCGAGGCCGGCGGTCGCGATAAAGGCTCTTCTCTTCATGATATGCGGATCCTCCCTGGATAGCGGGGTGCGTTATCGTCGCTGTTCCCCATGCTCAACTTTATTTCCTCGGGGACGACCCCCTTCCCTTGGCCGCCCGGAAACAAGCCAGCCTAGCTAACCTATGACGGTGGACAAAAACAAGCCGCATGCGGCCCGCGCCTGGGCCGTTCAGCCGGCCGTCCCATAGCCCCGGCAGCGGGATTCAGCCGCGCGCGATATATTCGCGCAGCGACTGGCTTTCCGCCTCGGCTTCCTCGACCTTCTGCTTCACGACGTCGCCGATCGAGAGCATGGCGACGATCTTGCCGCCCTGGCGCACCGGCAGATGGCGGAAGCGGCGCTCCGTCATCATCGCCATGGCCTGGTCGACCGTGTCTTCCGGCGCACAGCAGATGACCTCCTTGGTCATCAGTTCGGCGACCGGCCGGGCCAGCACCTCCGCGCCTTTGACGCCGACCGCCCGCACGATGTCGCGCTCGGAGATGATGCCGGCGATGTCGCCGTTCGGCTTCAGGACCAGCAGAGCGCCGATCCGCTCGCGCGTCAGGACTTCCGCCGCGTGTTGCAGGCTCTCGTCCGGCGCGACGGAGATCAACCGGTGTGGCTTGCCGTGAAGAATGCTCGCGATGGTCATGCACGCCTCCTTTCGCCAATTGCGAAAGCGGGCCCCGATCCCGCAGACCAAGGCAAATCTTAAGGCCAATGTTCCCGAGCGGCAAGCAAATGCCCCGGCGGAGTCCAAGGGGGCCGGTCCCGGGCTGATCCGGGCCACAAATGCCAGCGTGCATTAACCAAGGATGAGGCGTAGCATAACCTCATGACGGCAAAGCAGACCCTGCCCGATCCGCACACTCTGGGCCTCCAGGCCCTGGCTTGGCTGGCGAGCGACGAGGAGCGCCTGGTGCGCTTTTTGAACCTCAGCGGCCTGACACCTCGTGGCCTGCGGGCCACCGCGACCCAGCCGGAATCGCTCGGCGCCGTGCTGGATTATCTGCTGGCCTGGGAGCCGCTGCTGATCAGTTTCTCCGAGGAGCATGGCTTTTCGCCGGAGATCATCGCCCACTCGCGGCAGAAGCTGCCGGGCGCCCCTCTGCTCAACTGACCTGTCTCAACCGATCAATCGCCGTCGATCGATTTGTCCTCGCCGCGCTTGTCCGCGCCGCTCGGCAGCGGCGCCTTCGGATCGCGCATCCACGCCGCCATGTCGTCATAGACCGCGTATTGATTGAAGTCGCGCAGCAGCAGGTGATAGCCGCGCGGATAGATCGCGATCCGCCCTTGCTCCGGCGGCAGATCGCGGAAATGCGGCAGCGCCTGGTTGACCGCGCCGCGATCGAGGATCGCCTCCCGCTCGCCGAACATCACCAGCCAGCGCGGCTTTTCCAGCTTGGCCGCCGCATCGAACGCGTCGGTCATCAGATTGACCAGCCCATAGGCGGTGTCGATCCTGGTCTCCTTGATGACCAGCGGATCGCGCGCCAGGTCGCGCAAGGCGGCGCGGTTGCTGGATGCCTGGGCGTGGACGCCGGTCGGCACCACGGTCACCCACGGAATGACGTGCGCCGCGCCCTCGGTGATTTCTTCGGCCAGGGGCGAGAGCGTCTGCCAGCCCCAGATGGCCGGCGCCGCCAGGATCAGCCCGTCCGCCGCCGGCGGATCGTCGCCGACCGCGGCATTCATGATGACCGCGCCGCCCATGCTCTCGCCCAGCAGGAACAGCGGCAGATCGGGGTGCTTGGCCTTGATCAGGCGCGCGGCGACCCTGAGGTCGTCGATCATCTGTTTCTCGCCGGCCCAGATGCCGTGCTCGGGCGATCGGCCGAACCCGCGCTGGTCGTACGCGTAGACGATGAACCCGCGCCGTGCCATGCCCTTGCCCGGCGATGCCATGCCCTTGGAATAATCGTTGAAGCCGTGCAGCGCCAGGATCACCCCTTCGGCCGGCCGGTCCCACGGCTCCCACACAAGCAGCGGTAGGTCGGCGCCATCCGGCATGTGGAGTGCGCTGTCGGCCGGACCGTTTTCAATCAGGCGCGGCTGATCGACCGGCGGCCCGATCTCCTGCAGACGCGGCGCGCAAGCGGCGAGCAGCAGCGGGAGGAGGATGAGGGCTGTCCATCTGGCAGGAATTCCGAGGAGGCACGGATGCGCTCGGTGAACCCCTTCCCCCGTTGTGGGGGAAGGCGCTGCGGCCCAACCGATTGGCGCTCTGTCGAGCGCGCGCGGCTTTCGCTGCACTACCCCCCATCCAACTGCGCCTAAGCTCGCTTCGCTCGCTAAGGCTCCGCAACCTTCCCCCGCAAGGAGGGAAGGGGAGTTCTCTTGTGGGCTACCATCATCACATGCGACAGCGCCCATCATTCCCCGCCGGGATTCCGCCGCGTCAATTGCAGGAAGATGTCTTCGAGGTCGGTCTCGACCGTGGTCAGGTCGACGATGTCGAGCTGGCTCAAGCGCACCTGGTCCAGAATATCCGAGACCTTGGTTTCGGACGGGCGATAGCGCAGCTTCAGCTGGTGCGCCGCGCCGCCTTCGACGAGCCAGCGCTGCAGGCTCGGCGGAACAGCCACGACGTCGCGCGCCAGGGTCAGCACCAACTCCTTGCTGTCCACCCGCGCCAGCAGCTCTTCCTTGCTTTCGCAGGCGATCACCTTGCCATGGTTGATGATGGCGATGCGGTCGCACAGCTCCTCGGCCTCTTCCAGATAGTGCGTGGTGAGGAGAACGGTGACGCCCTGCCGGTTCAATTCCCGCACATAGCCCCACAATTGCTGGCGCAGCTCCACATCGACGCCAGCGGTCGGCTCGTCCAGCACCAGGACCGGCGGGTTGTGGACCATCGCCTTCGCCACCATCAGGCGCCGGCGCATGCCGCCCGACAGCGTGCGGGCGTAGGACCCGGCCTTGTCCGACAAGGCGAGCGCGCGCAGCAATTCCGCCGTGCGCCGCTCGGCCTTGGGCACGCCATACATGCCGGCCTGGATGTCCAGCAACTGCGCCGGCGTAAAGAACGGGTCGATGTTCAATTCCTGCGGCACGATCCCGATGGCCGCCGCCGCATGGCGCGGATCGCGGTCGAGGTCGATGTCCCAGATCTTGACCTCGCCGGAGCTCTTGATGACAAGCTGGGCCAGGATGTTGATCAGGGTCGATTTGCCGGCGCCGTTGGGGCCCAGCAGGGCGAACAGGCTGCCGCGCGGAATCTCCAGATCGACCTGGTCCAGGGCACGGTTCGGCTCGGCCGTGCCGTTGGACGGCGAATAGACCTTGGTCAGGCCGCGGATGGAGACGGCGGAATCGGGCAGGGAAGGGCTTTGAGGCACGTTTTGGGCTGTGGAGCGCGGCGGTTGATTCACCGATGGGCGCATGGGTATCATCGGGCCGAAATGGGGTCAACGCCGGGTCCAGTGTGGGCTTTGAGGGGACCCCTCTCTTACGCAAATCCCGCAGAGTTGGATGAAATGGAACCGTTCGAGATCATTCCGGTCGAAACCACCACGGTCGCCTGCGACGGCGGCGACGGGCCGCTGGGCCATCCGCGCGTCTACCTCACCCTCGGCAAGGAGGGCGAGATCGAATGCCCCTATTGCAGCCGCAAATACGTGCTGAAGGAAGGCGCCCGCGCGGCTGCTCATTGAGGCGGGGCCATTGATCCTGACGTGAAGCGCCGCCAGATCGGCATATAGAGTGGCGTAGCAGAGGCGGCGGATGTCCAAACCCAAGCATGTCTACCTGGTCGACGGCTCCGGCTATATTTTCCGGGCCTTCCACGCGTTGCCGCCCTTGACCCGGTCCGACGGCACGCACGTCAATGCCGTGCTCGGCTTCACCAACATGCTGCTGAAGCTGCTCGAGGAGACCGATGCCGACCATATCGGCGTCATCTTCGATGCCGGCCGCACCAGCTTCCGCAACGAGATCTACGCCGAATACAAGGCGAACCGGCCGGAAGCGCCGCCGGAGCTGATCCCGCAATTCCCGCTGGTGCGCGACGCGACCCGCGCCGCCAACGTCGCCTCCATCGAGATGGAGGGGTACGAGGCCGACGACATCATCGCGACCTATGCCTGCCGCGCGGTCGAGGCGGGGGCCGAGGTCACCATCGTCTCCTCCGACAAGGATCTGATGCAGCTTGTCAACGACAAGGTGCGCATGTTCGACCCGATGAAGAACAAGCCGATCTCCTTTCCCGAAGTGCAGGAGAAATTCGGCGTCACGCCCGACAAGGTGATCGACATCCAGGCCCTGGCCGGCGATTCCACCGACAACGTGCCGGGGGTCCCGGGCATCGGGGTCAAGACCGCGGCCGAGCTGATCAACACCTATGGCAGCCTGGAAGAGCTCTTGAAGCGCGCCGGCGAGATCAAGCAGCCGAAACGGCGCGAGAATTTGCTGGCCAATGCCGAGCTGGCGCGCATCTCGAAGAAACTGGTGACCTTGAGTTGCGATGTGAAGCTGGAGACGCCGCTGGAAGCTCTGGAGCGGCGCAAGCTCGACATCGGCAAGCTGCTCGACTTCGTGAAGGCGAACGACTTCCGCTCGCTGGCGACCCGCATCATGGCGCGGCACGGCGGTGAGGGGAACGGCGCAGGGCCCAAGGTCGACACCGCGCCGCCCGTCGCGCCGTCCACTGCGCCCATGGTTGCAAGTTCGGCGCTGGCGTCCGTGCCGGCATCTTCTGTCCCGCTGGCGGCGCCAGCCGGACCTGTGGCCTTCGACCGCTACGAACTGGTGCAGGACAAGGCGAGCCTGGAGCGCTGGGTGCGCGAGGCGCGCGCGCAAGGCTTCGTCGCGTTCGATACCGAGACGACGTCGCTGCATGTGATCGCGGTCGAGCTGGTCGGCGCCTCCCTGGCGCTGGCGCCGGGCAAGGCCTGCTACATCCCATTCGGCCATGGCGGGGCGACCGGCGATCTGCTGGGCGGGCGGGTAGAGCGGCCGACGCAGGTCCCGATCACCGAGGCGCTCGCCATCCTGAAGCCGCTGCTCGAAGACCCGTCGGTGCTGAAGATCGGGCACAACATCAAGTTCGACATCTGCATCCTCAGCAAATACGGCATCGATGTCGCGCCGATCGACGACACCATGCTGATCTCCTACGCGCTGGAGGGCGGCGCGCACGGCCACGGCATGGACGAATTGTCGGAGCTGCACCTCGCCCACAAGCCGATCGCCTATAGCGAGGTGGTCGGCAGCGGCAAGGCGCAAGTCACCTTCGACCAGGTGCCGCTCGACAAGGCGCTGAACTACGCCGCCGAGGACGCGGACGTGACCTTGCGCCTGCACCAGGCGCTGAAGCCGCGCCTGATCCAGGAGCATCTGCTGAGCGTCTACGAGACCATCGACCGGCATCTGGTGCCTGTCGTCTCCGCCATGGAATGCGCGGGAATCAAGGTCGACACCAAGGCGTTGCAGGCCTTGTCGCAGGATTTCGCGAGCCGGGTGGTGGAGATCGAGCGCGAGATCCACGACATCGCCGGCTCCGAATTCAATCCCGGATCGCCCAAGCAGCTGGGCGAGATCCTGTTCGACAAGCTGAAGCTGCCCGGCGGCAAGAAGGGCAAGACGGGCGCCTACGCCACCGGCGCCGACATCCTGGAGGAATTGGCGACCACGTCCGGCCATCCGCTGCCGCAGAAAATTCTCGACTGGCGCCAGCTGACCAAGCTCAAGAGCACCTATACCGACGCCCTGCAGAACGAGATCGATCCGACCACGGGCCGCGTCCACACCTCCTATGCGCTGGCGCTCACGCCCACGGGCCGCCTGTCATCGAGCGATCCCAACCTGCAGAACATCCCGGTACGGACCGAGGAGGGGCGCAAGATCCGCCACGCCTTCGTGGCCGAGAAGGGGCACAAGCTGGTCTCGGTCGATTATTCGCAGATCGAATTGCGCCTCGCCGCCGACATGGCGGATATTCCGGCGTTGCGCGATGCCTTCCGCGAGGGCAAGGACATCCACGCCATGACCGCCAGCCAGGTGTTCGGCGTGCCGATCGAAGGCATGGACCCGATGGTGCGCCGGCGCGCCAAGGCGATCAATTTCGGCATCATCTACGGCATCAGCGCCTTCGGCCTCGCGGCCCAACTCGGCATTCCGCAGGCCGAGGCGCGCGACTATATCGGCGCCTATTTCGCGCGCTATCCCGGCATCCGCGAATACATGGAGCGCACCAAGAAATACGCGCGCGAGCATGGCTATGTGGAGACCCTGTTCGGCCGCCGCTGCCACGTGCCCGGCATCAACGACAAGAACCCGGCCCGCCGCAGCTACATGGAGCGCGCCGCCATCAACGCGCCCTTGCAAGGCACCGCCGCCGACATCATCAAGCGCGCCATGATCCGCATCCCACCGGCGCTGAAGGAGCGCGGGTTGAAGGCGAAGATGCTGCTCCAGGTGCATGACGAGCTGGTGTTCGAAGTGCCAGACGCGGAGATCGAGGAGACCTCGGCCGTCACGCGCGCCATCATGGAGAAGGCGCACGAACCGGCGCGCAAGCTGTCCGTGCCGCTGACCTGCGAGGCCGGCGTCGGCATGAACTGGGCGGAGGCGCATTGAAATCCGAATGTTGAGATGTGCACTTCTCCTGTTCGTTTTCACCTTGTCGTTTCCATCGGCGACGCTGGCGCAGGATTTCTTACTCGCCTGCGCCCAGGGGACCGAGCACCATCGAGTCGCCTCTGTGAATCTTTGCGTGCCGACTGGCGAGAACGGCTATGCGTTGCTCTCATCTGACGAGCGCACGGTAACTTTTAAAGAACAGTTCTTCGCGGGCAGGACGCGCGTTTTCGACGTCACGGCGCCGAATCTGAATCGGCCCGACGGAACCCCCGTGACTGTGGTCCTCACCACGATCCTCGACGAGCCGGGATCGACTGCAGATCATGTGTCCATGGCGCGGCAATTTGCCGAACACCAGAGCTCCCTGCTGCAGAATGATACGACGGTCTTGGCCGTCGATCTTGAGGGCGAGGCGGGTGCCAAAGTAACTGTCCGCAGGCTGAAGGATCACCTGTTCTACGGAGAGGCAGATGTGACATCGAGCTATCGATATTGGCTTGTTGCGCTGGTCAACGGATCCGTTGACTATGTGTTGCGCTGTGAAAAGCGCGGAGCTGAGGGCAAGCGATATGGCTGCGACGGCGAGCTTCCATTGGGCAAGACCTCAGCTGCCGTGCTACTGATAGGAGAGGTGCTATCGGACCTGCCGCTGGCATTTGAAGGCAACCGCGATATCGTGCGGTCCTTTGTGGTCCCGTAGCGCGTCGAAGCAAGAACCCGTGTCGCACTCCAAACGTCCCCCCGCTATCGCCCAGCAGCGCTTTGCCGCGCGGCGGACAGAGTTTGCCGAACTCGATCTGGCGCAGCGCTTCGAGCGGATCCATGAGACCAACCTGTGGGGCGCGGATACCAGCGTCTCGGGCGTGGGGTCGGAGCTGGATGCGACCGCCGCCATTCGCGCGCGGCTGCCGGGGCTGCTGAAGGAGCTGGGCGTGCGCGCGCTGCTCGATGCGCCGTGCGGCGATCATCGCTGGATGGCGAGCCTCCATCTCGAGCTCGATTGCTATGTCGGCATGGATATCGTGCCCTCGATCATCGACGCCTTGCAGCAGCGATATCGGAGGGATTCGCACCGCACGTTCCAGCGCGCGGACCTGACGCGCGATGCGTTGCCGCGCTGCGATCTCATCCTCAGCCGCGATTGCCTGGTGCATTTTTCGTTCGCGACCTTGGCGCGCGCAGTCCGGAACCTCAAGGCATCCGGCGCAACCTGGCTGCTGACCACGACCTTTCCGGAGCTGGAGCGCAACGAGGATATCGAGGATGCGGATTGGCGGCCGCTCAATTTCGAGCGCGCACCGCTGAACTGGCCGGCGCCGGCGGAAATCATCAACGAGCGCTGCACGGAAGCGGGCGGCGCCTATGCCGACAAGAGCCTGGCACTGTGGCGGCTGAGCGAATTGCCGACTGCGTAGACTATTCTCTCTCGTCATGGCCAAGCCTGGCTTGGCCATCCACGAGTTTGTCAGATGACAGATCATGACGCGGCGGGCAAACTCGTGGATGCCAAAGCCAAGCTTTGGCATGACGGGAAAAGAAAGCTTGAAATGACAGACAGTCTCCCCGCTACCGATCGCGTGCGCATCGAGCGCGTGGAAACGCTGAGCGCCGACTGGGGCCGGCTGAAGAAATACAGCATCGCCTATCGCCGCGGCGACGGCAGGACGGAGCAGCAAAGCCGCGAAGTGTATGATCGCGGCAACGGCGCCGCGATCCTGCTCTACAACCGGCAGCGCGGCACCATCATCCTGACCCGGCAATTCCGCCTGCCGGCTCTGCTGAACGGCCATCCCGACGGCATGCTGCTGGAGGCGCCGGCCGGGCTGCTCGATGCCGACGACCCGGTGACCGCGATCCGGCGCGAGGCGGAGGAGGAGACCGGCTACCGCGTCGCCGGCGTCAAGGAAGTGCTCGCCGCCATCATGAGCCCCGGCTCGGTCACCGAACGGCTCCATCTCTTCGTCGCGGAATACAAGGCCGCCGATCGCGTCGGCGAGGGCGGCGGCGCTGAAGGCGAGGACGAGGATATCGAGGTCATCGAAATGACGCTCGAGCAGGCGCTGGCGATGGTGGAACAGGGCGAGATCATCGACGCCAAGACCATCATGCTGCTCTATCACGCCAAGCTGAAGAACCTGGTCAGCTAACCGCGCTTCATCGTCGCGCCCTGCCACAGCATCCGCCCGCCCCGGCGCAGCACCGCGACAATCGGCGATGCCCGGTCGCACGGATGCCGCTTGGTCAGGCACTGGTTGAGCCAGACGCCCTCGATCATGCTGCTGACCGCGCAGGCAAGATCGTTGACGGTCGCATCCTCGCGCAGAACGAGGTCGAAATGGTCGAGCGCCCGGCCGATCGCGTGCTCCAGCCGCGCGACCCACTGCACGTACTCCGCCATGCTGGGCTTGGAAATCTGTTCGCTCCACAAGCCGTACGGCATGGCGCTGAGCCACAGCGCCCACAGGAACCCGTCATTGACGACCGGCTTGGCGCCGTGCGCCGGCCCGCGCGCCGACTCAGCAGCCAGCAAGGCGTCGAACCAGGCC
>DASYRS010000288.1:0-6735 GCA_036004205.1 Dongiaceae bacterium | reverse complement strand
GCTGGATCGCGTCGCACGACATCGACGTGCTTCTGACCGAGACGAGCAAGCCTGCGGCCGCGGCGGTTCCGGAAGCCAGCGCACCGCTCCCCGACACGCGCGCGCGCGAGCCTGTCGCTGCGGCGATTCCGGAGATCGAGTCGCCTGTCGCCGAGAATCAGCCTGCCGCTGCCGCGATGCCGGATGTCGACGCGCCTGTTGCCGAGACGCTCGAGAATGAGCTTGCCGCAGCGGCGACGCCGGAGATCGAAGCGGACGATCGCGACAGCGCGGCGCCGCGGATCGATTCGCCGTTGGCGGAGACGTATGACAGCGTGGCCGCCGCGCCTGCGCCCGATGACAAGGCTGCCGGACGCCGCGAACCAACTCTCGATTGGCCAGGTACGGAGCACCGCGCGATCGAGCTCACCGCGCCGGTGCCGCTGGCGGCCGAAACGGATGCGAAGCCGCGGATCGCGCTGCGCGGCATCGAGACCAGGATCGAGGCACGGCGCCTCGACAGCTTGCGGGCGGATCCGCACCTGGCCGAGCGGCGGCCGATCTTTCCGCATATCGAACTCGAGGATTGGGACATTCCGCCCGTGGTGGCGGCGCGCACCCGGGCGCGCGCGGGAACCGGCTGGGCGATCGGCCTCGGCGCCCTGCTGCTGATCATCGGCATTACCGCGCCGGCGGCGATCTGGCAGCACGGCCGTCAGACCCCGACAGATCAGGACCAGGTCGCGATGTTGAACCCGGCACCGGCGCAGCCCGTCAAACCGGCGGCCGGCACCCAGCCGACAACCGGACCGACAACCCAGGCGACCTTGCCGGAGGCACCACAGCCGGAAGCGGCGGCGGAGCCCGCACCGCCAGCCCCACCGCCGGCTACTGAAGCCGCGACTCCGCCGGCGGCAGAGCCCGATGTGGGCAAAGCGAGCGCAAATGATCAGGCGACGCTCGGCGCCGTTCGCAATGGCGGCGAGCTCAACGAGGCGCCGATCTCAACGCCGCCGGCGCCGGTCGCCGATCTGGCGAGCAAGCCGAAGACCCAAGCCATTCCCGCGGCCACCATGCCCGCAGCCAGCAAAGCCGCTGACGGCTGGGCGATGGTGCCTCGTCCGTTCGTGCCGGATCCGGGCCCGGCGCCCTTCCTCCGCGCGCCGGCGGGCGCCTCGGTCGCGGTCGACGGTGCCGCGCCGGCTTCGGTCGGGTTGAAGCCGAGCCTGATGGGACAGTTGAAGCCACAGGTGGCGGCCAAGGCGCCGTCGGTGAGATCGGCCAGCAACACGCCGCAGAAGGTCACGCGCAAACCCCGGCCCCTGGACCCGCGCAATCTGGACCAGATGTTCCAAACCCTGATCGACACGCTGTCCGAAGGCCAGCCGGTCAATCCGGCCAACAAGCCGGCCGCGCCCTCGACCCGAAGGTAGCGGCGGCGCTACTGGAGGCCGAGCTGGGCCTTGGCCTTGCCGATTTCAGTCATGCAGCCGGCTTCGTCGCCGGCCTGGTCGAGTTCGGTGGCGCGTTGCAGCGCCTCGTCGGCTCCGGCGGCGCCGGCAGCCGTGCCGAGCTGGCCGGAGGCGGCGGCATCCGCGTCGGTGGGCGCGCCCTGGTTCTGGCTCAGCACATCCTGCTCCGAGGTCGCCTTGCCTTCGGCGGCCTGGTTCATGGCCTCGGTTGGCGGCTGCAGCTTGCCTGTCTCCGCGATGGTCCCGGTCGGGCCCATGCCGGCGTCGGTGCTGGAGAGTTGCTTCTGCAGGCTTTCGATCTCCGTGCTGCAGGGGCCGGCGCTGGCCGCCGCTGTCGCCAGCACCAGACCGGCGGCCGTCCCGAGCACCAGCAAAGTCTTGATCATGGCGATCCTCCTTCATCGCCCGCCGCTTTCAGCCGGTAATTCCCAAGCCGGCGCGGCGAGCGTAGGTTAACCTCGACTTTCAACAGCCGGCGGCGGCATCTGTTCGGTAACGATTGGGGTGGCAATGATCAAAGGGTCCGATCTGCTGGTGGCGGCGCTGGAGAACGAGGGCGTCGAGCGGATTTTCGGCGTGCCGGGCGAAGAGAATCTCGACGTCGTCGAATCGCTGCGCAAGTCGCGCATCCAGCTCGTGGTGACGCGGCACGAGCAGGCGGCCGCCTTCATGGCTGCCACTCACGGGCGCCTGACCGGACGGCCGGGCGTGTGCATCACGACGCTGGGTCCGGGCGCGCTCAACCTCACAACCGGCGCCGCCTATGCCCATCTCGGCGCCATGCCGATGATCATGCTGACCGGCCAGAAGGGCATCCTGTTCAGCCGCCAGGCGCGCTTCCAGATCGTCGACATCATCGCCGCCATGCGCCCGATCACCAAGATGGCGCGCACCATCGTCAGCGGCGCCAGCATCCCGACCCTGGTGCGCGATGCCTTCCGCGTCGCGATGGAGGAGCGCCCAGGTCCCGTGCTGCTGGAGCTGCCCGAGGATATCGCGGGCGAGGAGATCAAGGATGTGCCGCTGGTGCCGCCGCACGAGGTGCCGGTGCCGGTCGCGAACCCGGCGGCACTGGAGCGCGCGACCCAGATGCTGCTGGCGGCCAAGCGGCCGCTGCTGATGGCGGGCGCCGCCGCCAATCGGCCGCGCCTGACCGAGGCCTTGTCCGATTTCGTGCGCCGCACGCGGCTGCCGTTCTTCAACACCCAGATGGGCAAGGGCGCGATCGCCGGCGGCTCCAAGCTCTACATGGGCACCGCCGCGCTCAGCGAGCGCGACTACGTGCACCGTGCCATCGACCGCGCCGACGTGATCCTCTCGGTCGGCCACGACACGGTGGAGAAGCCGCCGTTCCTGATGGGCCCGAAGGGACCGAAGGTCATCCATGTCGGCTTCATGCCGGCGCATGTGGAGCAGGTGTTCTATCCCCATGCCGAGCTGGTGGGCGACGTGGGACCGAGCCTCGCGCTGCTGGCCGACCGGATCGAGGGCAGGCTGCACATCGATCCGGCGTTCGGCGATTTACGCACCGAGATCCTGGACAAGATCCGCGACCGCGCGGAGGAGGCGCGCTTTCCCCTGACGCCGCAGCGCATCGTCCATGACGTGCGCGCCGTGATGCCGGAGGACGGCATGGTCTGCCTCGACAACGGCATGTACAAGATCTGGTTCGCGCGCAATTACCGCACCCACGTGGCGAACACGCTGTTGCTGGACAACGCACTGGCGACCATGGGTGCCGGACTCCCCTCGGCCATGATGGCCGCGATGCTCTATCCCGAGCGGCGCGTGCTCGCCGTCGCCGGCGATGGCGGCTTCATGATGAACAGCCAGGAGATGGAGACGGCCGTGCGGCTGAAGCTCAATCTCGTGGTGCTGATCCTGGAGGACAACGCCTACGGCATGATCCGCTGGAAACAGGCGGTCGACAGGTTCCCGGATTTCGGCCTTAGCTTCGGCAATCCGGACTTCGTGAAATATGCCGATTCCTACGGCGCCAAAGGCCGGCGGGTGGACAGCGCCGACGGCCTCGCGCCGGCCTTGGAAGCGGCGTTCCAGGACGGCGGCGTCCAGCTTGTCGTCGCGCCGGTGGATTACTCGGAGAATATCCGCGTGCTGGTGGAGGAGCTCAGCCGCAACGTCGGATGATGCGCACGGCGGGCGAGGCATAAGCCCCGCCCGCCGCAACGCACGCAGACGTTACTGGCTATTGGTGGTCCCGCCGGTATTGCCTTCCGGGGCAGGCGCCGGTGCCGGGGCAGGAGCTGCCGGCTCGTTGCTGGCAGGCGCCTGGATGTTCACATCCACGTCATGCGATCCACCGCCGATATAGTCGTTGGTGTAAAGGAACACGAACACGCCGGCGAGGACGACGAGGCCGCCGACGATGAAATAAAGGGCGCTGCTGCCGCCGCCGCGCGGGGCATTGGGAATGTTCGGATCGTAGCTCATCCATCTCTCCCTACATTTGGGGCGCACATCGAAAGTCCGCGCGGGAACAAGGGCGCAGGGACGCACGCATGCCAGAAAAATGGCCGCGGGCGGGGAAGGTTCCCCGGCCGCGGCCCCATTGCGCTCCTGTTAACCCGGGTTACTGGATGCCGAGGGACGCCTTGGCGGCATTCAGCTCCGTCATGCAGGCCTCTTCATTGCCGGCATCGGCCTGGAGTTGCGCCTTCTTCAGTGCCGTGATGGCCTCCGCATGGCCGCCCGCGGCGGTGTTCATTTCGCCCGCGCGCGAGGTTTCGGCGATGGTCGGCGAGAGCGTGCTGCTGCTCGAGCTGCTGGAGCTGTTGGCCATCGCATCGCTGCCGCCGCCATTCGGCTGCTGCACGCCCGGGTCGGTCGCGCCGATGGTGGCGTTGGCACCGGTATTGTCGGCAGTCGTCACGCTGCTGCCGTTGTTGGTATCGGTGCTGGTGCCGGTGTTGGCGCCAGTCGTTGCATTGGCCTCGGGCGCCGGCTGCTGCACGCCCGGATCCGACGCACCGACGGTCGCGTTGGCGCCGCTGTTGCTGTTGGCGACCTGATCGCTGTCCATCGTGGTCGCCGCGCCGGCACCGCTATCGACCGAAGCGCTGCTATCCACTGAAGGACCGCTATCCACTGAAGGACTGGGGCTCGGCTGCTGCACGCCCGGGTCGGTCGCGCCGATGGTGGCGTTGGCACCCTGCTGCAGGCCAAGCTGCTGCTGCAACGCCGCGACGTCCGCGCCGCAAGTGCCTGCGCTGGCCGCGCCCGCCGCCAACATCAAGCTGGCGCCGACCCCGAATGCGAGTGCTGCTTTCCGTGTCATGAGCTTCTCTCCACTGTTTGCCGCCAGCCCTGCCCCGCGAAATTGCGGATGCTCTCCCTGGCGTTACCGGGCAAACAGTGGAGCGGAGAAAACGTACCGGAATGCCGGCCCAATTTAATGGGATCGCGGCGCGGCAACCGGCCGCAGCCGCGCGGACCCTCGCGTGATTCGCGAGACAACAGCCCGCGCGGCCCCATGTTGCACTATGAGCGTTGCACTACGAACGAGAATTGCGATTTTCGAAATCGAGTTCGCGCTGCTCCTCGGATTTGTGCAGGCCGCCCGGCGCGGCATTCTCGTCGCGCGTGAAGGCGCGGCGCTGCTCGTTGCGCACATAGAGGATGACGCAGGGCGCGCCGCTGAGGCTCTGGCACCCGCGCAGCGCCGGGATCGAATAGTTCGAGGTCACGCACGCGACCTCGTCGCAATAGGTATAGAAGGAATTGCGCCCGTCCTGCGACACCGCGAAGGCGCCGGGGCGCGTCACCTTCACAACGCGCAGATAGGTTGCGATCTCGCCCTGCGTTTGCGGGCTGATGGCAATGGGCGTGCCGCTGGGCGGCGTTTGTGCCGTCGCGGCGCAGCCGGCCATGACGGGGGCGGCGAGCGCGAAAGCGACGAAAGCGGCGATCCTGCTATTCCGAAGCACGATGGAATGTCCTTTTTTCTGAATGCATTCGCGATTCTACGGGCCCGCCATATCTAGCGACGCATCACGTTCGCGGGAAGTGATCCGGATCATAGGGGGCGATTGAAGCGGGGGTACCCTTGCCATAGAGTGCACTCCTGCGCTGCGGGGCCATGTATCATGACAATAGCGATCGAAGCAAAGAATGCCGTCGCCGAAAGCCGGATCGGCGGGCGCTTCCTCATCCTCCTGGTGCTGGTCATGCTGGCCGGACTGCCGCTCGCGGTCTGGCTCGACATCAGCAGCCTGTCGAAGACCGCGCTCAGCCGCCAGGCGGAGGATTTGAGCTCCGTCATCACCGGCATCCGCGGCTACTACGCCAGCAACGTGGTCGGCCGTGTCCTCGAGGCGCACGGCAAGGACATCAAGCCGGTGCACAATTACCAGCAGGTGCCGGGCGGGATCCCGATCCCGGCGACCTTGTCGCTGGAGCTGGGCAAGGTGATCAGCGAGCATCAGGACAACATCACCTACCGCTTCGTCTCGGACCTGCCGTTCAAGAACCGGCCCGCGCACCCGATGGATGCGTTCGAGCAATCGGCGCTCGGCAGCCTGCGCGCCGCGCCGGACAAGCCGGTGACCGAGATCGTGCGCTCCGGCTTCAGCAATACTTTCCGTCTGGTGACGCCGATCATCATGGGGCCGGCTTGCGTTGCGTGCCACAACTCGCACCCCGAGAGCCCGAAGACCGATTGGAAGGTCGGCGACGTGCGCGGCATCCAGGAGATCGTCATCACCCAGCCGTTCGCCGGCAACATCTTCTCGTTCAAATACCTGCTGATCTATTTCTTCCTGGTGGCGGTGACAGGCAGCGCCTTCCTCACCATGCAGCGGCGTCAGGCGCGCGCGATCCGCTCCTTCAACCGCGAGCTGGAATCGGCCAACGAGTTCCTCGCCAACATCTCGCTGAAGATCTCGCGCTATCTCTCGCCGCAGATCTACAAGAGCATTTTCAGCGGCGAGCGCGACGTGGTGGTCCATACCGAGCGCAAGCGCCTCACCATCTTCTTCTCCGACATCAAGGATTTCACCGCGACGACGGAACGCCTGCAGCCCGAGGCGCTGACCGAGATGCTGAACGAGTACCTGACCGAGATGTCAGCGATCGCGCTGAAGCATGGCGGCACGGTCGACAAGTTCATCGGCGATGCGATCCTGGTGTTCTTCGGCGATCCGGAGACCAAGGGACCGGTGGAGGATGCCAAGGCCTGCCTGCGCATGGCGGTCGACATGCAGAAGCGCCTGGGCGAGCTCAAGTCCAAATGGCGCGGCGAAGGGACGGAGGAGCCGTTCGTGGTGCG
>DASYRS010000287.1:0-16175 GCA_036004205.1 Dongiaceae bacterium | reverse complement strand
GCATCGGCGTGGCGCTCGGTCAGCTCGCGCTCAACCGTCGCGACCGGCCCTTTGCCGCCGAAACAGGATTGCAGCCGCGCCCGGAACGCCCCGTCATAGGATAGCTCGGCGGTAGGTCCGAAATCGTCGATCGAGGTGCCGTCGGTATGGATCAGCGCGGCATCGATGCCGTCGCACGAGGTGCCGCTCATCAATCCGATGGCCCACACCGCGCCCTCCCCTTTTGCCTTGGAATCCATGGAATCCCGCCGGTTTACGCCCTTCCCGCTGATGTGTTACATCACCGCCCACCGAAAGCAAAGCCACCAGAGAACCGCCGTTACCATCATGTCCACGCCGAAATCCGAGTTCCTGAAAGTCATCCTCGATCGGGGCTATCTGCACCAGTGCACCGACTGGGAAGCGCTGGATGCATTGGCGGCGAAACAGCCGATTGCGGCCTATATCGGATTCGACGCGACGGGCGACAGCCTGCATGTCGGTCATATGGTGCAGATCATGCTCCTGCGCCGGCTGCAGCAGACCGGCCATCGCCCGATCGCCCTGATGGGCGGTGGGACGACCAAGGTCGGCGATCCGTCCGGCAAGGATGAAAGCCGCAAGATTCTGACGGTCGAGGACATCAACAAGAACCTCGACAGCATCAAGCAGAGCTTCGCCGGCTATCTCACCTTCGGCAGCGGCAAGACCGACGCCATCATGGTGAACAACGCCGACTGGCTGGACAAGCTGAACTACATCGAGTTCCTGCGCGACTATGGTCGGCACTTCTCGGTCAATCGCATGCTGAGCTTCGATTCGGTGAAGCTGCGCCTGGAGCGCGAGCAGCCGCTCAGCTTCCTCGAATTCAACTACATGATCCTGCAGGCCTACGACTTCCTGGAGCTGGCGCGCCGGCACGATTGCCGTTTGCAGATGGGCGGCTCCGACCAATGGGGCAACATCGTCAACGGCACCGAGCTCGGCCGGCGGGTCGAGAACAAGGAGCTGTTCGGCCTGACCGCGCCGCTCATCACCACCGCGTCCGGCGCCAAGATGGGCAAGACCGCGGCGGGTGCGGTGTGGCTCAATCCCAGCCGTCTCAGCCCGTACGAGTACTGGCAATACTGGCGCAACACCGAGGATGCCGATGTCGGCCGCTTCCTGAAGCTGTTCACCGACGTGCCGCTGGACGAGATCGCGCGCCTGGAAAGGCTGCAGGGCTCGGAGATCAACGACGCTAAGATCGTGCTCGCTAACGAAGCGACCACGCTCTGCCACGGCGCCGCGGCCGCGCGCAACGCGGCGGAGACGGCGCGCCGCACCTTCGTCGAAGGCGGCCTCGGCCAGGACCTGCCGGTGCTGGAGATCGACCGCGCGGAGCTGGCGGCCGGCATCCCGGCCTACGACCTGCTGCGCCGCTCCGGCCTGGTCGCCAGCAACGGCGAAGCACGCCGCCTGATCAAGGGCGGCGGCGCGCGCCTCAACGACTTCGCGATCGCGGATGAGAACCAGAAGATCAGCACGGCCGATCTCGATTCAGACGGCGTGGTGAAGCTCTCCTTCGGCAAGAAGAAGCACGCGGTCGTGCGCGCGAAGTAGGCCGTCGCCTATTTGTGATTGCCGCTTTCGACCTTCGGTGCCGGGCCGTCCTCGGCGCCCTCGTCGACGTCCTGGGTGAAGATGTCGCGCAGGAAGCCGGGCGCCAGCGCCGTCCAGGGATTGACGTCGATCTTGGGCTCCGGCAGATCGCCGCTGATCTTGTAGGCCGCCGAGAACAGCCCCTCGCCCGGCCCGCCTTGCAGCAGAGGCCCGAGAAGCGGGATATTGCCGAGGATGCTGTTGATGGCATAGGCCGGCACGATCACCCCAGTGAGGTCGATCTTCTGCCGGTCGAGATCGATGGTGCCGCTGGAGGTGAGGCCGATTGATGGGCCGGCGCTGCGGAACTTCTTCACCTCGATGGTGCCCATGGTCTTGGTGAAGCGCGCGCTGGCGCCGTCGAAATAGAAGCCCTCGCCGCTCAGCACGTCGACCAATCCGGTCAACGCCGCGACCGACAGGAAGCGCACGAAGAACGGCGTATTGACCAGCCGGAACGAGCTTGAATCCATCCGGCCGCGCAGCGGGCGCCGCGGTTCGTCATCCTTCACCTTGCCGGTGACCTTGAGCGTTCCGCCCTTGATCGAATCGTAGATGTCGAGCGCGCGCAACGCGGCGCCGGCATCGCTGGTCTCCGCCGACAGGCGATGCTCGCCCGAGCCCGGATCGCCCGGCCGATAGGTCACGCGCAGCGGCGCGCCGCCGGGCAGGGTTGCGGAAACATCGATCACGTCCCACCACATCGGATCGTGATAGAGCTCGACCTTCACGTTCTGCAGCTCGCGGCCTTCGCCGATCCGCACGGACTTCAGGGACGGCGCCACCAGGCGGAACGGCCGCTGCGTCTCGTTCTCCTCGCGCGCTAGGGTCGCATCATCCTTGGGCGGCCCGTCTGGTTCCATCCATGGTTCCACATCGACATCGCCGCCGGCGATCGCGACCTCGATCAGATCGCCCTTGAAGGCGACGCCGACATTGTCGAGAGCATTCTTGCCGTAGCGCAGGCTCGGCATCGTCACCAAGGTCGGCGTGCTGTTCTGGTCGAAATCGATCTTGCCGGCGGTCTTGAGGTCGCCCGCAGTAACCTCGAACAGCGGAATGCTCATGATGCGCTTGTCGCGCATTTCCACCGCCAGCTTGCCCTGGCCCGGCTCGCCCGCCGGCTTGGACCATTTCGCGAATTCGAACGCCACGACCGATTGCGTGAGATCGAAGGTGGCATCGATGCGTCCGCGGCCGCCGGGATAGGTGATGTAGGTCAGGTCGGTCTTCGCGGGCCCGTCGAAGAACGGCCGCGTCTCGTAGCCGAAGGCGGCGCGCTGCTCCGCATTGACTACGCCGATGGCACGGATCTGCTGCTCGAACTTCGCATCGTCGGTGAAATTCTCCAGCCATTGCAGGTCGAGCGGAATGCCGCCGAACTTCAGCGGCCCGGTGATGCGCATGCCGTTCTGGCTCAGGGCCAGCTCCAGATTCCCCTCGGTCACGTCCTGGTCGAACATCGCCTTTTGCAGGCCGACATTGGTCATGGTGGCGGTGACGCCGATCTTCACCTTGGCGAAGGTCAGGTCCTTCTCGGCCGGGAAATCGAACTGGATGTGGGTCGCGACGTCGCCCGACGAACTCTCCGGCTTCAGCCCCAGCTTGGAGGTGTAGCCGAGGCGCGGATGGTCGAGCAGCGCCAGCGCGTCCTGCATCGGGCTCGAGATGTCGCCGCCGACCTTGATGAACTGGTCCTTCTGATCGAGGCCGGTGATCAGCAGATCGCCTTTGCCGAGCTTGATGTTGCCGACATCGCCGCCCTGGATATTGGCCGCGAACCGCTTGGCATCGAAAGTGGCGGTGGCGACGCCATGCTCGATCGGCGGCATCGGGCGCAGGTAGTGCACGGTCAGATCGTGCGCCTTGAAGGTGCCGCCCAGCTCCTCGACCACGGCCGATGGCTTCTCGCCTTTGGCGAAGCGGATCCTGGTCTTGGCGTCCAGATCCTCGACGAGGCCGCTGGTGATGTTGGAGATCAGCCAGCCGCGCGCGTCGGCCGCGACCGTCTCCGGCCACCAGCCATCGAGCTGTTTCCAATCAATGCCGTTGCCTTTCAGCGTCGCGGTCAGCAGCGGCGCGCCGTCATCCGTCGCCCTCCCACCGAGGAATCCGTCGCCCTCACCCGTCAGCTCGAAGGTCGGCCCATCGATGTCGAGCGAGAGACTGTCGAGCGAGATGAGGTCGCGGTCGGGATCGACCCGGCCCTTCGCCGACAGCGTCTTCACCGGCAGCGGCGCCTTCATGAGCTCCGGCAGGGCAATCTCGCCATTGCTGCCCGACAGCGAGAACTCTGTGACGCCTATCTCGCCGGTGCGCGAGATGATGGTGTGCGCATCGCCTTCCAGGAAAATGTTGGCATTGGCCAAGATCGCGAGGCCGGTCTCGATCAGCCCGATCGAAGAGGCGGAGAAACGCTGCAGCCGGGCGTCGATCTCGAAGCGATCGCCACCCCAGGGCAGGAGGACATCGCCGCCGATGCGTGCTGGATCGCCGAATTGCGGCACGCTGGCCTTGAAGGTGCCGGCAACACCGCGCTCGCCGCGCTCAAGGTGCACCTCCACGTTCTCCGCTTTCCAGACATTGCCGGCATGGCGGTCGTCGATTGTAACGGTCCCTGAATAGATCGCGGCTTCGGCCAGGTAGCCGGTGCGCTTGTCCGGATCCGGCGCTTCGAGCAGCTCCTGCACCAAGGCGTTGACAACCCCGGTCTGCGGATTCGGTGTGTCGGCAACGGCCTCGGAACCGGAGATCAGCTTGTTGCCGAACCGGAAGTCACCGTTTTCACTGCGGCCAAGCGCCAGCTCCGGCCGGAACAACTCGATCCGCGACGGCGCCACCAAGCCGCGAAACAAAGCGGCGCCGCTGAGCCCGAAACCCAGCTCCGGCACCGAGGCCAGTTCGCGGCCCGCGGAATCCTCGATCTTGACGCCGACCCCGCGGATATCGAGCGTGCGCTCCCAGCCGGCCCAGGCCAGCACGGTATCCTGGATCACGAACTGGAAATCCGCGCCGGGGCGATTCAACGCCTCTTCAACATAGGGCTTCAGGAAACTGAGATGGATCGGGCCCTCATAGGCCAGGCGATAGGCGATGAAGCCCGCGATCACCGCAATGCCCGCCAGCAACGCGCCGAGCGCTTCCAGCGCGATCCTTCCCGCGCGCAGAATCATGCCGCGCCCCGCGGTGAGCACAGGCCGCTTCGCTTGACCCACGTCGCGTCATGCCGCAGTCTGCGGACCCAACGAACCCGATCCGCTTTGCGATGCCGCTGGCCATCGATCCCGCACAGATGCCGAAGCCCCACGATCTGCGTCAGGTGCAGATCGAGCTGGATCGTCTCGCAGCGATGTGGTGTCAGACCGACGAGACCGGACTTCCCGGTGCGGCAGAAAGACAGGCGCTGCTGACTGCGGTTTTTGGCAACAGTCCGTATGTTAGCCACCTGATCGTCAGTGAAGCGGCCCACTTTTTCTCAGTATTAGCCGACGGGCCGGACTCTGTCTTTAACAAATTGTTGAACGATCTCGCAGGTTTGGCACTTGCGGAACCGGATGAAGCCAGCCTGATGCAGGCGCTGCGCGTGGCCAAGCGGCAGGCCCACCTGACCGTCGCGATCGCTGATATTGCGCGCACATGGCCGCTGAAACGGATCACCCGCGCGCTCAGCGATTTCGCGGATTCGGCGGTCGCGGCCGCAACCTGCTTCCTGCTCCGCCAGGCGCGCAACAGCGGCGAGCTGGAGTTGTCCGATCCTGACAATCCGGTCAGGGAAAGCGGGCTGATCATCCTGGGTCTCGGCAAGCTGGGTGCGCGCGAGCTCAATTATTCCAGCGACATCGACCTCATCGTGCTGTTCGATCCCGACCGCGTGCGCTATCGCGGCAAGAAGACCGCGCGCGAATGCTTCGTGAAGCTTGCGCGCGGCCTGGTACGCCTGCTGCAGGACGCGACCCAGGACGGCTATGTGCTCCGGGTCGATCTGAGGCTACGCCCCGACCCCTCTTCCACGCCGCTCGCGATCTCGACCATCGCGGCCGAGACCTACTACGAAGGCATGGGCCAGAACTGGGAGCGCGCCGCCATGATCAAGGCGCGGGTGATCGCCGGCGACGTGCCGGCGGGCGAGGAGTTCCTGAGGAACCTGCGCCCGTTCATCTGGCGCAAGCATCTCGACTTCGCCGCCATCCAGGACATCCACTCGATCAAGCGCCAGATCCACGCCGTCAAGGGCCATCGCGAGATCGCGGTCGGCGGCCACAACATCAAGATCGGCCGCGGCGGCATCCGCGAGATTGAGTTCTTCGCGCAGACCCAGCAGCTGATCTGGGGTGGCCGCAGTCCCGATCTGCGCCTGCGCCGGACCTGCGCCGCGATCGAGCAGCTGGTCACGTTCGGCCGCACCAGCCGCGCGGCGGCCGACGACTTGATCGCCGCCTATCGCTATCTGCGCCATGTCGAGCATCGCTTGCAGATGATCAATGACCAGCAGACCCAGACCCTGCCGGGGGAAGGCCCGGAGCTCGATCGGCTTGCCTTGTTCTGCGGCCACCCCAATACCGCGGAGTTCAGCGAAACGCTGATGCATCACCTGGGGCAGGTCGAGGATCACTATGCCGATCTGTTTGAGGAATCGCCCTCGTTGGGCGATCAGGGCAACCTCGTCTTCACCGGTACCGAGGACGACCCGGCCACCGTCGCGACCCTGGAGCGTATGGGCTTTCCGGACGGCAGCGCGGTTTCGGCACTGGTGCGGGCCTGGCATCACGGCCGCTATCGCGCCACCCGCAGCGCGCGGGCGCGCGAGTTGCTGACCGAATTGATGCCGAAGCTTCTGGAGAAGCTGTCGCGCACCGCCGATCCCGACACCGCTTTCCGGCGCTTCGATACCTTCATGCGGTCCTTGCCGGCGGGCGTGCAACTGTTCTCCCTGCTCTATTCCAATCCGGATCTGCTGGATCTGATCGCGGACGTGATGGGCAGCGCGCCGCTGCTGGCCGACCACCTCAGCCGCTATCCGATGCTGCTGGACGGCGTGCTGACAGCGGGCTTTTTCGAGAAGGTGCCGGATCGCTCCGCGATGTCGCGCGACCTGCATCGCCAGCTGTCCTTCGTCGATAATTTCCAGGACCGCCACAGCATGATGTGCCGCTGGACCAAGGACCGGCAGTTCCAGATCGGCGTGCGCCTGCTGAAGGGCGTGGCCGACGGCAATACCGCCGCCGGCGAGCTCTCCGATGTCGCCGACGCTGTGATCGCCGAGCTGTTTCCCGCCGTCACGTCCGAGTTCGAGAAGATCCACGGCAAGCTGCCGGGGCGTGGCCTTGCAATCGTTGCTCTCGGCAAGCTTGGCAGCCGCGAGATGACGGTCACCTCCGACCTCGACCTTATCTTCATCTACGACATCCCGGAGAGCGTCGAAGGCTGGGACACGCTGCAGTCCGATGGCCGCAAGCTATTGGCACCGATCCAGTATTACGCGCGTCTGGCACAGCGCGTGATCACCGCCCTCACCGCCATGACCGGCGATGGCAAGCTCTACGACGTCGACATGCGGCTGCGCCCATCCGGTAATTCCGGACCGATCGCCAGCGGCCTCGCGCCATTCGAGCGTTACCAGGGCGGCGAGGCGTGGACCTGGGAACACCTGGCGCTGACGCGTGCACGGCCGATCGCGGGCGATCCCAGCCTGATCGGCCATGTCGAGATGAGCCTCCGGCGCATCCTGACAAGGAAGCGCGATCCCGAAAAGCTGCGGACCGACGTGCTGGAGATGCGCACGCGCATGGCGCAGCAACATCGCGGTGATTCGATCTGGGACTTCAAGCACCGGCGCGGCGGGCTGGTCGATATCGATTTCATCGCGCAGTACCTGATGCTGCGCCACGCCGCCGAGCATCCCGACGTGCTGCGGCGCAATCCGTCCGCGGCGCTCGCCCGCCTGGCCGGAAGCGGCCTGATCGATCGCGCGATGGCCGACCGCCTGATCGACGCCGTCAATCTGTGGCGGCAGTTGCAGCAGATGACGCGCCTCCTGGTCGGCGAACAGGTGGACGAGGCCAAGCTGCGTCCGCCGACCGAGCGCCATCTGGCAAAGGTCGCCGATTGCCCCGATTTCGCCTGCCTCAAGGGATTGATCCAGGACCGGCTGGAGACCGTGTATCAGGATTTCCAGACAATCTTCGAAGCTACCTTAGACCAGTAGCGCAACGCCAACCGACGCGATCAAGAGGACCGCGAAGCTGATATTGATGATGCGGTTGGTCCGAGGGTCCCGGAACGCCCGTGTCAATGCCGAGCCGGCGGCCAGCCACGCGATGTTGACCAGTGCGATGACAACGGCAAGCACGATGATCTTGGCGGCGACGTCCAGCGTCAGGCGGTCCCTGATCAGCACGAAGCTCGAGAACAAGGCCGCCATCGCGGCATAGCCCTTCGGGTTGACCAGCGACAGGAACACGCCGCCCAGAAATGACGGCTGGCGGCCCTGCCCACCCGCCTCGGCCAAGGGCGGCGCGGTGGCGATGCGAAAGGCAAGGTAGGCGAAATAGGCGCACGACAGGCCCACCACGACCGGCGTCGCGCCCGGCAGCGCCAGCAAAAGGCCCACGATCCCTGACGCCGTGATGCCCATCACGGCCACCATGCCGAGATTGATTCCGGTCATGTAGCCAAGGCCGCCGCGCGCGCCGAACGCCGCGCCGGTCGCGGCGAGGCTGAGCGTCGCCGGGCCGGGACTGCCGGCCAGCGCCAATCCCGCCAGGATAAAGCTAAGCAGCCCTTCCAAATCACACGCACCTGTCAGCCGATGGCAGCAGCAGAGTGTCGCGCCGAAACCCGCCGGGCGTCTTGAACGATCGTGCGGCGGGTGGCATCGTTGGCGCCGTTTTGTGAAGGGAGCGAACGAATGGCATTGAAGGTGGGCGACAAGGCGCCGGCGTTTTCCATGAAGACCGATGGCGGGGGCAAGGTTTCGCTGTCCCAGCTCAAGGGACAGAACGTGGTGCTGTATTTCTATCCGAAGGACGATACGTCGGGCTGCACTGCGGAGGCCTGCGGCTTCCGCGATTCCTTGCCGAAGTTCGGCAAGATCGACGCGACGGTGATCGGCGTCTCGCGCGACAGCGCGGAAAGCCACGACAAGTTCAAGAAAAAGCACAAGCTGAATTTCGCCCTCGGCTCCGATGAGACCGGCAAGGTGACGGAAGATTACGGCGTCTGGGTCGAGAAGAGCATGTATGGCCGCAAATACATGGGCATCGAGCGCGCCACCTTCCTGATCGACGGCAAGGGCGTGATCCGCGGCATCTGGCACAAGGTGAAGGTGCCCGGGCACGTCGATGAAGTGCTGAAGGAAGTGAAGAACCTGGCGGAAGCATGATCGATCTGGCGCACGGCGCGTGCGACATCCTGCGGGCGGCGGAGCCCGCGGACAAGGCGTCGCGCGCCCTGGCGCTGGCGGCGGCCTGGCGCGACGGCCGCGCGACCTTCGTCGCCGAAGCCCAGCCGCCCGCACGCCCGGCGCGGCCGGAGCGCCCGCTCCTGCTGCCGCCGCGCGCCATGCCGAAGCGCAAGGCCGGCGGCAACCAGGAGAAGCGCGTCGCTCTGCTGCACGCGCTGGCGCATATCGAGCTCAACGCCATCGATCTCGCCTGGGATATCATCGCGCGCTTCGGCACGGCGGACACGCCCCGCGCTTTCTTCGAGGATTGGGTGAAGGTGGGCGAGGAAGAGGCGATCCACTTCTCCCTGCTCCGCGCGCGCCTGAACGAGCTCGGCGCCGATTATGGCGACCTGCCGGCCCATGACGGATTGTGGCAGGCGGCGGAGGAGACCTCGCGCGATCTGCTCGCGCGCTTGGCGGTTGTTCCGCTGGTCTTGGAGGCGCGCGGCCTCGACGTGACGCCCGCCACCATCGCCGATTTCCGCCGCGCCGGCGATGAGGCTAGCGCCGCGATCCTCGATCGCATCTATCGGGACGAGATCGGCCACGTCGCCGCGGGCATGCGCTGGTTCCACCATTTCGCGGAAGCAGCCGGCCTCGACCCGAAGCAGGCTTGGCAGAACCGCGTGCGGTGCCATTTCAAGGGCACGCTGAAGCCGCCCTTCAACGACGCGGCACGCAGCGATGCGGGGTTCGATCCGGAGTTCTATCGGCCGCTGTCAGCGTGATCCGGACAATCTGTAGGCCGACCGCGATCGCAAGAATTGACGCGAACCACCCCACCGGGGGCGCCGCGGTCTCTTCAAGCGCAGGCCCTCCGCGAGGGCGCAACTGTTCCGGTTTTGAACGATCGATGCCTTCCCGCAAGGAGTCTTACGTCCTCTGGCTGTTGGCTTTCGCCATGATTTCCGCGACAAACGCTGCCTTGGCGTCGGTATAGGCTTCCCGGTCGGTGCGGTGCGCGGCGGCCAAGCTTCGCTTGAGGTCAGCATAGCGGCGCGCTTCGTCGGGATGCGCCCTCAGATAGTCGCGGAACCCCAAGCGGAGCCACGGCTCCGCCGTCGGCTCGACCACGTGGACATGGTGGGTCCTGCGCTCGCCATAGGGCGGCATGCCTTTGACGAAGAACAGCCGGTCTGTTTTCGGATTGTCCGACCAGAAAGCGTAGCCGAGTTCCTCAAGCGGCTCGACGAAGATGGCCCGTGCTTCCGCGAGAGAACGCACCGCGATCAGGATATCGATGATCGGCTTCGCGGCCATGCCCGAGATCGCCGTGCTGCCGAAATGCTCCAGGCCGACAATGAGTCCGGGGTCAAGCGTCGCGCGCAGGCGCACCGCTTCCTCCGCGAACAAATCGGGCCAGCGCGGGTCATATTCGACGAGCTCGATTTCATCCACGAAAAAATCCAGGCGACCGGGGCGGAAAACCATTAGGCCCTTGCGCTGCCTGAAAGCAAGTATTCCTCGTCCGGGCTTGCGCCGCTAGCGCCCGAGTTTGACGATCTTGGTGTTCGCAGGCCCAGGCGATGTCACGCGGTCACCGGACGAGGCACGGCTGGCGGAACCGTTCTCGTTCAGCGAAACCCTGCCTTTGATGACACCGGAATGAGCATGTCCCGCTCCGCCCGAGCGGACGGAGACGCGCTTCACGAATGAGCCTTTGTCGGTGCTTGTCTCGCACTCTTGCATGGCTTGCACTCCCTGTTACTTGAATTGGGCAGGGCGCCCCGGCCGAAGCCGGGGCGCCCTGTGGAGCAATGGAAAGCTGTCCGCCCCTACCGCAGAGATGACCTATTGGACAGCTTCGCCATGCAACGCCAGGTCCAGGCCGTCGCGCTCGACTTCCTCGGGAACGCGCAGGCCGACGACGAGATCGATGACCTTGAGGATGATCGCGGTGCCGACGCCGCAGAACACCATGGTCACGATGATGCTCTTGAGCTGGATCCACACCTGCGCGGCGTTGCCGTCGATCAGGCCGACCGCGGCGTCGCCGCCCTTGACCGCCATCGTGGCGAACACGCCGGTCAGCAGCGCGCCGATGGTGCCGCCGATGCCGTGGACACCGAAGGCATCCAGCGCGTCGTCATAGCCGAGCTTGTTCTTGACGAACGTCGAGGCGAAGAAGCAGCCGACGCCCGCGGCAACGCCGATCACGATCGCGCCGAGCGGATCGACGAAGCCGGAAGCCGGCGTGATGCCGACTAGGCCGGCCACCGCGCCCGACACGATGCCGAGCACCGAGGGCTGGCCCTTGGCGCCCCACTCGCAGAACATCCAGGCGAGCGCCGCAGCGGCCGCCGCCATGTGCGTGACGACCATCGCCATGCCGGCGTTGGGCGACGCCGCCAGGGCGGAGCCGGCGTTGAAGCCGAACCAGTCGACCCACAGGAGCGACCCGCCGATGACGGTGAGGACGAGGTTGTGCGGCACGAACGGAACCTTGCGATAGCCGTTGCGCTTGCCGATCATGAGGGCGGCGACCAAACCGCTGATGCCGCTGCTGATGTGCACGACGGTGCCGCCGGCGAAGTCGAGCACGCCCCAATCGAACATCAGGCCGCCCGTCATCCACACCATGTGGGTGAGCGGCGCATAGATCAGCACCGACCAGGCGCCGATGAAGATCAGCATGGCGCTGAATTTCATGCGATCGGCGAAGGCGCCGGTAATGAGCGCCGGCGTGATGATCGCGAAGGTCGCCTGGAACAGCATGAAGACGGTCTCCGGAATGGCCCCGGAGATCGATCCCACGGTGATGCTCTTGAGCAGGAAGTTGCTGAAGTTGCCGATGAACGAGTTGCCCTCGGTAAAGGCGATCGTGTAGCCGACCACCATCCAGAGGATGCTGACCAAACAGCAGATCGCGAACGACTGCATGACGATGGCCAGCACGTTCATCTTGCGGACCATGCCGCCATAGAACAGCGCGAGCCCCGGGATGGTCATCAACAGCACCAGGGCTGTTGCGGTGATCATCCAGGCGGTACTGCCGGTGTCGATGGTCGGTTCCTGCGCAAATGCCGGTACTGCCGCCAGGGTTCCTGCCAGCGCGGCGATGATTCCTGTCAATCCTCGGCGCAAACCCAAACGAAGCATTCCTGCCCCCTCTTCTTAAAAGTATGACAATCGGGTTGCTGCACTGCATCAGGCGTGCCAACTGCGGAGTGCCGGGGAATCCTGCGGAATATCGCGGGCGCGCGGCGGATCGCCGCTCAATCGATGGGCAGCTTCGAAGGATACGCCTATTTCTTGGGCAGGAGGGACGTTAAGCGGTTTGCGCGCCGCCGTGGACCTTGGCGGCCAGCGAGGCCGTCAGGAAGCGGTCTATGTCGCCATCCAGCACGCCCTGGGTGTCGCTGGTTTCGGTTTCGGTCCGCAGGTCCTTCACCATCTGATAGGGCTGCAGGACATAGGAGCGGATCTGGTGGCCCCAGCCGATATCGCTCTTCAAGGCTTCCTGGGCGGCGGCGGCGGCTTCGCGCTTTTTCAGCTCCGCCTCGTACATCCGCGCCTTCAGCATCTGCATCGCCATCGCGCGGTTGCGATGCTGCGAGCGGTCGGCCTGGCAGGCGACGATGATGCCGGTCGGAATATGCGTGATGCGGATGGCGGAATCGGTCTTGTTGATGTGCTGGCCGCCGGCGCCGGAGGCGCGGAAGGTGTCGACCTTCAGATCCTTGTCCAGGATCTCGATCTCGATATTGTCGTCGACCACCGGATAGACCCAGGCCGACGCAAAGCTGGTGTGGCGGCGCGCATTGGAATCGTACGGCGAGATGCGCACCAGGCGATGCACGCCTGACTCCGATTTCAGCCAGCCATAGGCGTTGAGGCCCTTGACCTCGATGGTCGCGGATTTGAGCCCCGCTTCCTCGCCCGGGCTTTCTTCCAGCCACTCGACCTTGTAGCCGTGCTGCTCGGCCCAGCGGGTATACATGCGCAGCAGCATCTCGGCCCAATCCTGCGCCTCGGTCCCGCCGGCGCCGGCATGGACCTCGAGATAGCAATCGTTCTGGTCCGCCTCGCCCGACAGCAGGGATTCAAGCTCGCGCTTCGCCGCCTCAGCCTTGAGGGCGGTGAGCTGCGCCTGCGCCTCATCCACCGACTTTGCATCGCCCTCGGCCTCGCCGAGTTCCGCCAGCGTCAGTGAATCGTCGAGCTCGCGCTCCATGACGCGGTAGGATTCGATGGCGTTGGCGAGATGCGTGCGCTCCCGCATGGTCTTCTGGGCCTTCTCGGGCTTCTCCCAGAGTTGCGGGTCCTCGGCCAGTGCGTTCAGTTCGTCGAGACGACGCAGCGCATTGTCCCAGTCAAAGATGCCTCCTCAGCAGGGCCAGGGAAGAGCGGATCTCCCCCGCCAGAGCTTCAATCTCGGCACGCATGATCTTGCCTCTTGGATCGGCGAAACAGTGAATCGCGCGGGAACATGGCCAATCGGCGCGATGCGGTCAAGCCGCCGGCGCCGCGTGGATTCAGTAGATGCCGCCGCTGCTGTCGGTGGCTGGAGCGGAGGGCGTGGGCTGGGGCTGTGGCGGGGCTTCGCCGACGGCCGGCGCCTGCAGCGGCGGGGGTTGCTGCGGCTGCGCCGGTTGCGCGGGCGTCGCCTGCTCGTCTTCTCCGGACGGCGTTATGCCGGGCGGCAGAAGGTTGGGCTGGTCCTCGGTCGGTTCGCCGGTGATGACCGGCTGGCCGCCATTGCCGGCATTGGCGGGCGCGCCCGCCGCCGGCTGATTGGCCTGATAGGCGCCGGTCGAATCGATGATCATCGTTCCGCCGCCCTGGCCCTGGTCCTGATAGCCTTCGCCCGCGGTGCCGAGCGGAATGATCGAGCCGTAACCCGCATCCTGGCCGTAATTCGCGACGCCCTGGATGACATTGATGTGGCCGGTCGGCTCGGTGCCCGGCTTGAAGGCTTCCAGGATCACCTTGCCCGCGCCTGGCGCGGCGCGCTCGCCGGAATAGTAATCGACCCGCACCAGCCGGATGCCAGGCGGCACGCGGAACGGCGTGGCCGGCTTGTCCTTCAGGGCTTCCATCATGAAGTCGCGGAAGATCGGTGCCGAGTATTTGCCGCCGGTCGCCTTGTCGCCCAGCGAGCGCGGCTGATCGAAGCCGAGATAGACCCCTGCCACCAGGTCGGGCGAGAAGCCCATGAACCAGACGTCGCGGCCGTCATTGGTAGTGCCGGTCTTGCCGGCGAGCGGCTTGCCCACCGCCTTCACCGCCGTGCCGGTGCCACGCTGCACCACGCCCTCCAGGATGGAGACCATCTGATAGGCCGTCGCCGGATCGATCACCTGCGGCCGCGTATCGGGCAGCTCCGGCGCCGGTTCGCCGTTATAGCTCGACATCTGGCAGCCGTCGCACGGCCGCTGGTCGTGGCGATAGATGGTCCAGCCGTGATTGTCCTGCACGCGGTCGATCATGGTCGGCTCGATCTTCTTGCCGCCATTGACGATCTCCGCATAGGCGCCGGCCAGACGCAGCACGGTGGTCTCGCCCGCGCCCAGCGACATGGCGAGCGTCTGCTGCATGTTGTCGATGACGCCGAGGCGCGAGGCCATCTCCGCCACCTTGGCCATGCCGATGGTTTGCGCCACGCGAATGGTCATGAGGTTGCGGGAATTCTCGATGCCGCGGCGCATGGTGGCGGCGCCAAGATAATCCTGGGCGTAGTTCTCCGGCCGCCACAACGGCAACCCTGGCCCCTGATCGATCACGAGCGGCGCATCGAGGATCATGGTCGAGGGCGTGAAGCCGGCTTCCAGCGCCGCCAGATAGACGATCGGCTTGAAGGAGGAGCCCGGCTGGCGCATCGCCTGGGTCGCGCGGTTGAACTCCGATTGCTGATACGACCAGCCGCCGGTCATCGCCAGCACGCGGCCGGTATGCGGGTCCATTGCGACCATCGCGCCGCTGATCTCCGGCACTTGGCGCAGCGCGTAACGGCCCGGGATCACGTTGCCGTCCTCGACCAGCGGCTCGACCGCGATGATGTCGCCAACCTTGAGGATGTCGGTGGTCGCGTCGGGCGCGGGGCCAAGGCGGCCTTCGGGCGAGCGCGGGTGCGCCCAGCCCAAGTCGGCTACCTTGATCTCGCCGGTGGTGCCATCCTTGAAGCCGATGGTGGCCGTCGCCTTGGTCGCTTCGGTCACGATCGCCGGCTGCCACTCATAGAGCCACGGCATCGGCGGCAGGGCCTCCAGCGTCTTCTGCCAATCTTCCACGCTGTCGACATGCTGCAGCGGGCCGCGATAGCCCTGCGTCTTGTCATAGGCCACCAGATGCTCGCGCAGCACGCGGTCGGCGGTTTCCTGCAGCTTGGGATCGATGGTCGCGCGGATCGCGAGGCCCTGCTGGTAGAGGCCCTTTTCGCCGAAGCGCTGCACGATCTCGCGCCGGACCTCCTCGGCGAAATAATCCGCCACCACGTGCTCGGTCCCGGCCCGGTTATGCAGTTCCAGCGGCTCGGCCTTGGCGGCGGTGGCTTCCTCCGCCGTGATGTGGCCGTCCTCCGCCATGCGGTCGATCACCCAGTTGCGGCGATCAAGCGCCGCCGCGTGATCGCGCACGATGTTGTAGTTGTTGGGCGCCTTGGGCAGCGCGCCGAGATAAGCCGCCTCGCCGATCGTCAGCTCGTCCAGCGACTTGTTGAAGTAATTCAGCGCCGCGGTCGCGACACCGTAGTTGCCGGAGCCGAGATAGATCTGGTTGAGGTAGAGTTCGAGGATGCGGTCCTTGGTGAACGCCTTCTCGATGCGCAGCGCGAGGATCATCTCGCGGATCTTGCGCTTGTAGGAGACCTCGCTCGACAGCAGGAAATTCTTGGTGACCTGCTGGGTGATGGTGGAGGCACCGACCGGCCGCCGGTCGCCGCCGAGATTCTTGACGTTGATCAGCATCGCGTTGATGACGCCGGGCAGGTCGACGCCATGATGGGTGTAGAAGGTCTTATCCTCCGCCGCCAGGAAGGCGTTGATGACGCGCTTGGGCATGGCGGTGATCGGCACGAACACGCGGTTCTCGGTGGCGTATTCGGCCAGCAGCCTGCCGTCGCCGGCATAGATGCGCGAGACCACCGGCGGGTCGTAGCTGGCCAGCTGGTAGT
>DASYRS010000286.1:0-13099 GCA_036004205.1 Dongiaceae bacterium | reverse complement strand
AGGCCAACTTGAAGAAGTTTGCATTCCAATTGCGGTCTTTATCGGAAGAAGCTCAAGATCGGGTATCTCAAATTCTGGAGCGCATCAAAACGCTAAGCGACTCTGAAGCGTTGAGGTTGATCAAGACTTTCCCGGTCGATGACCTTGAGGTGGAAAGGGCCGTATTCGCTCGCGATCCCGGTGGTATCCGATATACCGATCCGATTGCCGCGCGACAAATCCTAATGATGCAGGCAGTTCTTGGCGAGCGAACCGACGAGGTTCTGGCCGCTTGGGATAGGGCGCTGGGCCCTCGTTAGTGGGCCTGGGTAGTCACAACAAGCAGTGATCGGGGCTCCGCTAACACGCATTCTTACAAACCCCGCCCATGGAGGTCAGGAGCTGCACTGCCTGCTGATTGCCCTTGGTGCGCGCGATGTCGAGCGGCGTCGCGCCGTCGAACGCGGCGGGCAGGTTCACATCCGCCCCGTGCTGCGCCAGCAGGGTCGCGATCTGCGCGACGGCGGGCGCCGGCAGCTTGTCGGCGCCGAAGATGAGGTTGTGCAGCGGCGTGCCGCCGTTTGGCCGCATCGCATTGGCGTTGGCGCCCGCACGCAGCAAGGTGGTGACGAGCGCGGTCGTGAATTCCGCCGGCTGCGTGAGCACCGCGCGATGCAGCGGCGTGGAGCCTTGCTGGTCCAGCGCGTTCACGTTGGCGCCGGCGGCGACCAGTTGCTGCACGATGGCAAGGTCGCCCGACTTGATGGCCATGAAGATCGGCGGCGCCGGATTGCCGCCGTCTCCGGCCTCGCTCGGCGCGTTGAGATCGGCGCCCCTGGTCACAAGCGCGGCGATAATGTCCGCCTGCCTGAGATACACGGCATAGGACAGCACCGACTTCCCCGTGGTGTCGCGGGCGTTGGGATTGGCGCCGGCATTGATGAGCGCGATGCTGGCCGGGCGGCTGCCGACCGACATGGCGGTGATCAGCAGCGGATCGCCGCGATGATCGTTGGCATTGGCATTGGCGCCCAGCCCCAGCAGCGTGTCGACCAGCAACTGGTTCTGCAGCACCAGCGCGCGATAGAGCGGCACGCGCCCCTCGTTGTTGGGCTGGTTGGGATCGGCGCCCTCGTTGATGGCGGCGCGCAAGGCGGTCGCGTCCTGGGCATTGATCGCGCCCCACAATTTGTCGGTCGGCGTCTCGGCCGCCGCCGGCGCGGCGAACGGGCCGATCATGAGGACGATGGCGATCAGGCGGCGCAGCAGGGTCTTAAGAGCGGATTTCATTCTGGTCTCGATGCTGGGAGGCGTGCGGTTTCATAGAGCAGGCAAGGGCAGACCGCAACGCACGCTCAAATCCCCTCCCCCGAACCGGGGGAGGGTAGGGAGGGGAAAGGGAGCGAAGAATGTCGGACACCGAAGCGAGCGATGATTGTCTCGCACCGAAACGCGGCTTCCTCCTCCCGCCGACGAATGTCGGCATGCGCCGACGGGACCTCCCCCATGGTGGGGGAGGAGATTTCCGGCGCACTTTCGCCATATGCGATTGCCCTGCCTTGCGGGGGAACTGTGTTCGATGCCATCGCGAGGAATGTTCGAAATCCCGGGTCGAAGTTGGCTTCGCCCGGGATTCCGGCACAGATCCGAGAGCCTCCCAGCTCTTCTGCCGCCGCCTTCGCCTGAAGCCCGGCGGCGTGGCGTTTCTCCTCCCGGACAAACGCGCCGTCCACCACATGACCAGAACGCCGCCACGCCTCAATTCACGTGCCCGCGAGTCCGGCAGGGCAGCGCTGTCATCACGCAATCTTGCGCCATCGGCTTCATCCGCCGGCCTTGCCGCGCAGGTGAAACGCCAGCAGCTCCCCGAACCGCTGATTGCCCAGTGGGTCGCGGCTGACGCGTTGGTGCATGTCGGTGTCGGGGCCGCCATTGGCTTCGACGATGGCGGGGCCGTCTTCCAGGATCGCCATGTCCCAGCCGAGGATGTGGCGGTCGGCAAACGCCTCATGGGCGCGCTCCGCCAAGGCGCGCGTCTCGGCCCACAGCGGCAGGATGCGCCCTTCGATCCGGCCACCCGTATCGGGGTGCTGCGCCTTCCAGCCGTGGCGCGGGCGCAGGCCCCAATCGGTCGCGGCGCCGAGCGTTCCGGTTCTGACATCGATCGGCGCGGCGATGCCGCCGGCATGGAAATTGTCGACCTGGCGATTGTCGCCCACAGCCATGCGGAACAAGGCGCAGACCGCTTCATAGCCGCCGCCTTCATTGCGCATGGTGACGATCCGCGCGGTGCACAGCGCGCCGTTGCTGAGGTCCGCGATGGCGGAATGATTGCGGGCGCGCGGCTGCACCAGCAGGGTCTTGGCCATGGACAGCGCCTCCAGGTGCGTCAGCAGGTCGGACGGCGGCAGCGGCGCGCCATCCTGCAGGCGGTAGCCGTCATCGCCGCGCTGCCACAGGCCGGCGCCTTCGCCGCCGCGCCCGCGCGTCGGCTTCACGAACAGATCCTGCGCCAGCAGCTGATCGCGCGTCCCTGCCTGAAGCATCAGCTTGCCGCCCTTCAGGATCGCGAGGTTCGGCAAGGTGCGGATGCCCGCCTTGCGGCAGCGTTTCAGGAACGCGATCTTGTTCTGGGTCGGCGATCGGCGCGCCGCCGGCACGCCGCGGCGCAGGATCTGCAACAGGCCGTTCTTCAGCTCGTAGCGGTGGATGTAATGCGGCGCCTTCGGCTGCTGCGCCGGATCGAACATCTCGAACATGTAGTACCAGGGCGGCAGCATGCCGCGGCGGCCTGCAAACCAGATCTGCTCGATCGCCTGGCGCGTCACGCTCTTGGCCGTCCGCCGGCGGATCGCACCGCCATTGAGCCAGGTGGACCATGCCGTCATCGCGAGCACGATCGGCAGCCACGCCAGCAGCGCCAGCAACAGGCCGGCGCGGCCGAGCACACCGTGCTCGCGCCACAAGGCGCGCAGATAGTGCCGGTGAACCTGGCTCGCCGCGGAACCATCGCCCGCGCGCCACGCCCACAGCAGCGGCAGGGGCGTCACCAGATAGGCGCACACCGCGCGCGGGCTGCCGCGCTCCAGCCAATGCACGAACCGGTAGGTCCGCCGCACCAGCCGGTCGTCGCCCGCCTCGTCCCTTGCCAGCGCCCCATAGATGGCCGGAACGTCGGCGCGCAGCACGTCGCGCAGCCGCAGCTTGCTCCTGATCATTCGATGTAGGCGCGGGGGCCCCGCTATTCCTTCAGGCACGTCTAAGACCACTTCATTGCTCGCATTGAGCGTCGCTGTAATGACCGAAAAGACGCCGGAATCAAAGGCCTTATCGGTCGCGACCGCCGGGCTGCGGCAACCTGAGGCGGCCCCTGAGGGTAAGGATATTTCCTAAAATCCCCTTAAAATCCCGAGCGATAGTTCTTGCTTGAGCAGGGCGGGAGGCACAAGTTATCCATAGGCGCTCTCTTTGTTTGTGTAGAGAGGTTGTATGAACGTCACCCAGGTAGCGAGCGTGGCCGCGGCGATCGAAGCGGCGCGCATGGCGGGTATCCAGCAGGCCGGTTCGTCGGCGGCGACCGTGTCGGTGCAGCGCGAGACCAATCGCGCCGCGACCGAGGCGGACGTGCGCGAGACCGAAGCCGTGCAGGAGACCCAGGAACAGTCCGGCTCGTCGCTTGCGACCGGCCGGCACGTCAACATCACCGTTTGATACCGTTACCGGCGTCCTCAAGCGCCGGAACATACGACAGCATGAACGTGAGGGCTCCGTGCGAACGGGGCCTTTTGCGTTTGGGATGAGCAGGGTCGCCTGGGACTGCCCGATTTATCGCCAGCAATGGAGCGGGAAGCGCGCCCGGCGCGCCCTCATGTCATTCTCGCCCGCTGGCACGCGAGTTGCTACAATCGTCCTGACTCGAAAAGCGCGGATGGGGCGACATGGGCCATCTCCAAGAGGTCTTCGCGATCACGCGGCCGCCGCTCAGCCACTACGCGATCGTCAGCCAGCCCAGCGTCATCGTCGAGGCCTATCACAGCTCAGCAGGCCAGATGAACTCGCGCGGGGCCCTACATCGGATCTCGGTCAATCGGACGGCGCATGGCCGCTACTCCTTCCGGCTCGGCGAATCCGGCCGCACGCACACCGTGGCGCGCCGGCGCGACATGCTGTGCCTGCAGCCTGCCGGCGTACCGCTGTTCGTGGATGGCGATGCCGCCGACTACATTTCCATTTTTCTGGCGCCGGAAATCTCCGGCGGCGCGCTGCAATCGGTCCCGCTGGAGGAGATGGACGGGCTCTCGCTCCTGGTTGCGGCCGACCGCGTCACGCTGCATCTGGCGTTGGCGCTGGCCGCGATGACGCGCCAGCCGCAGGTGGCCGATCCGCTGGTGGCGGAACAGCTCGGCACCGCGCTTGCCGTCTGCGTCGCGCGCCTGCTGGCGCAGCGGCCGAGCGAGGCCGCGCCGCAGGGCCTTGCCATCTCGCCTCAGCGCCTGCGCCGCGTGCTGGACTATATCGAGGCCTCGCTCGGGGAACGGAACCTTTCGCTGGCTGAGATCGCGGCGGTCGCCCATCTCAGCCCGTTCCATTTCAGCCGCGCCTTCAAGAGCGCGACCGGCACCGCGCCGCATCGCTTCGTGGTGGAGCGCAGGGTCGACCGGGCAAAGGTGCTGCTGGCCGATCCCAATATCTCGCTGGCCGAGATCGCCGCCACCGTGGGCTTCGCCAACCAGGCCCATTTCTCCACCATGTTCCGCCGCTTCACCAGCATGAGCCCGCGGCAGTATCGCCAGGGCCTGTAGCGCGCCGGTCTTTCCAAAAGACCGCAAGAACAGACAAGCCGCCCGCAAGCCCGCGAAAGCCGTCGCGCCCGCGTTGCGCGACACTGGCCACAACGCGACCTTCCCAGGCAGGCTTAGATGGCGGCGATCACGGCGCCGGCGACGCAATTTGCCCAGCTCTATCCGATCACCGACCTCTGCTTCCTGGTGGCCGATGTCGAACGCGCGATCGCGTTCTATGTCGGCAAGCTGGGCTTCCGCCTGCGCCGCCGCGCGCAAGGCTTCGCCGATTTCAAGGGTGCCGGCCTGACCCTCGCGCTGTGGGAGATCGGTCACATCTCCGAGCATACCGGCGTGTCGGCCTTGCGCGCTGGTCAGCGCGTTCACAAAGCATGCGCAGCGGTGGAGGTCGCCTCGCCGGCGGCGGTGGACTTGCTCTATCGCGCGCTCGGCGAAACCGGCGTGGCGTTCGAAGGGCCACCGGCCGACTACCCGTGGAACGCGCGCTGCTGCTACTTCGCCGATCCGGACGACAATCTGTGGGAGATCTACGCCTGGCTGGGTGGCGGGCCGGTGGGCGAGATCGACGTCAAAGGCTAGACTTAGGAAGGGGAGAGGACCATGGCACGCGAACATCGTGGGACCATTACTCGGCGCGCGCTCTTGCGGAACGGGGCCTTCTCGCTCGCCGCGATCGGCGCGGGCGTGTCGCTGCTGGTGCCGAAGCGCGGCCATGCCGAAGCGGCCAAGGTGGTGGTGAAGTACGACTGGCTGATGAGCAACGGCCAGATCGGCGACATCGTCGCGCTCGACAAGAAGTTCTACGAAGAGCAGGGGCTGGCGGTCGAATTCGCGCCGGGCGGCCCCAATTCGGCGACCGTGCCTCCCGTCGTCACTGGGGAAGCCGCGCTCGGTCAATTCTCCGATTCGGCGCAGCTCCTGCTCGCCCGCGCCTCCGGCGTGCCGGTGAAGATCATCGCGTGCGGCTACCGCATGGCGCCCTTCGCCTTCTACTCGCTGCCGAAGGCCCCGATCCGCACGGTCAAGGACATGATCGGCAAGCGCATCGGCATCCAGCCGACGGCGCGCTTCGTGCTCGACGCGATCCTGTCCAAGAACAGGATCGATCCCGCGCAGATGACCATCACCAATATCGGCTTCGACATGATGCCATTGGTCGCAGGGCAGGTCGATGCCGTGACCGGCTGGATCACCAATACCCAGGCGCTGTCGGTGATCGGGCCCGATCGCATCGATCTGATGATGGGCGACACCGGTCTGCCGTCCTATGCCAACGTCTATTTCGCGACCGACGAGGCGGTGGCGAAGAATGCTGACGTGCTGGCGCGCTTCATCCGCGCGGCGGCGAAGGGCTGGGACTGGACTCACCAGAATCCCAAGGAGGCGGTGGAGATCGCGGTCGCCGCCTATCCGGCGCTCGACAAGGAGATCGAGCTCGCGACCATCGACCGCGTCCTGTCGCTGAGCTTCGATGCTGCGACCAAGAAGGATGGCTGGGGCACGTTCGACCCGGCCTCTGTCCAGGAGCAGATCTCGGTCTATGATGCGATCGGCCAATTCCCGAACGGCGCGCCCAAGCTGGAGGATTGCACCAGCACCGCGATCCTCGAGATGACGGCGAAGGACCGCCCGAGATACGGTTGAGCGAGGGGGGAGATCGCATAGAGACGCCCGGAATAGAAACGCGGGGGCCTTCGATCGAGGCGAAAGGGCTTGCGATCGGCTATCCGGCCGAGGATGGCGGCGGCACGATCGTGCTGTCCGACGTCGACCTCATAATCGAGCGCGGCGATTTCCTGACCATCCTTGGTCCCTCCGGGTGCGGGAAATCCACGCTGCTGCGGGTCATTGCCGACCTGTTGCCGCCGCTCGCCGGCGCAATCTCCGTCCTCGGCAATCCGCCCGCCCGCGCGCGCTCGCGCCGCGAGGTCGCATTCGTGTTCCAGGATTCGACCCTGCTGCCCTGGCGCACGGTGCGGGAGAATGTTGAACTGCCGCTGCAGGTCGGACGCGCCAACGTGACACGCCCGATCGAGGCGACGTCGGACGAGCTGCTGGCCCTGGTCGGCCTCGCCGAGCTCGCCGACCGCTATCCCGACCAGCTCTCCGGCGGCCCGCGCCAGCGCGTGGCGATCGCCCGCGCGCTGCTGTGCAACCCCAGCATCCTTTTGATGGACGAGCCGTTCGGCGCGCTCGACGAGATCACGCGCGATCGCCTGAACGACGAACTGCTCGCGATCTGGCGGCGCACCGGCACCACCATCCTGTTCGTCACGCATAGCATCATGGAGGCGGTCTATCTCGGCCGGCGCGTGCTGGTGCTGGCCGCTCATCCCGGCCGCGTGCAGGAGGTTGTCGACCTGCGGCGGCTGAAGGATTCGAGCGGCGGCCTGGCCCGCGAAGCGCCGGACGCAGTGGCGGCGATGGCGCGGCTGCGGCAATTGCTGGCGAGGCAGGTGTCGTGACGCGCAGGGCCTCAGACAAGGCGATGGGCGCCGCGCTGCCGGTGCTGGGCGTGCTGTCGATCGTGTTCCTCTGGTGGATCGCCCTGCCTTTGTTCGGCGTCCCCGCCTTCGTGGTGCCGACGCCGCTCGCGGTCGCGGCCAAGCTCATCGGCGAATGGCCGTTCCTGCTGAGTAACGCGCTGCCGACCATCCTGGAAAGCGTGCTGGGTTTCCTGTTCGGCAATCTGGCCGCCATCGGACTCGCCATCCTGTTCGTCTACAGCCGGCCAGTGCGCGCCGCCTACTTCCCGGTGATCCTGTTCTTCAACACCATTCCGGTTCTGGCGCTGGCACCGATCATCATCCTCATCTTCGGGCTGGGTCTCCTGCCGAAGATCATCATCGCCGCGATCATCTGTTTCTTTCCGACCTTGGTGAACATGGTACGCGGCCTCAATCTGCCGTCTCCGAACGAGCTGGAACTGATGCATGTGCTGTCGGCCGGCAAGGCGGAGGTGTTCTGGCGCCTGCGCGTGCCGCGTTCGCTGCCGCTGCTGTTCACCTCGCTCAAGATTGCCGCCACCACCTGCGTGATCGGCGCGGTGGTCGGCGAATGGATCGGCTCCAACCAGGGGCTCGGCGCCCTCATCATCCAGTCGACCTTCAACTACCAGTCGGACCGGCTGTTCGCCGCGGTGTTCCTGGCTTCCTCGATGGCACTGATCTTCTTCGGGATCGTGGCTCTGGTCGAACGCTGGTTCATCCGCGCCCGGCTGGCCTAGTCAGCCACCTGCTCGCGCAGCCAGTCGCGGAACGCGCCGAGCGGCCGGCTGACGGCGCGGCCGCGGCGCCAGACCAGCCAATAGCCGGTCGGCAGTTTCAGGCGCGGCGGGAAGGGATGGACGAGTTGTCCCGCCGCGACCTCGATCTCCACCATCCGCGGGTCGATCACGGCGACTCCCATCTGGCCGATGGCGGCAGTGATGCCGAGGCTGCGGGTCTCGAAAATCGGCCCCGCTTCGACATCGATGCCGGTGAGGCCGACTGCCTCCAGCCAGCGCGCCCAATGATCGCGCACGTTGCGCGTATGCAGCAGCCGCACGTCGCGCAGATCCGCCGGCTTGCGCAGGCGTCCGCTTTGTACGAGGGCGGGGCTGCAGACCGGCACCAGCTCTTCCTCGTAGAGCTTCTCCGCATCGACCTCGCTCCAGCCGCCGTTGCCCCAGCGGATCGCGCAGTCGAAGGCCTCGCGCGCGAAATCGACCGGGCGCGTGGTGGTGGAGACCAGCAGCTCGATGTCCGGATGACGCGCCTGGAAGGTGGCGAGCCGCGGCACCAGCCAGCGCATGGCAAAGGTCGAGGTCGTGCTGATGCGCAACTCGATCCGCCGCTTGCCGAAGGACGCGAGCCCGTCCTCGATGCGCCGCATCGCCGGCCCGACCTGGTCGGCCAGCAGGCGCCCATCCTCGGTCAGTTTCAGCGTGCGGCCGCCCGCGCGCTCGAACAGCCGGACGCTGAGCCGCGCCTCGAGATCGCGGATCAGATGCGAGCAGGCGGAGGGCGTCACGCCCAGCTCCACCCCCGCCGCCGCGACGCTGCCCAGCCGCGCCACCGCGCAGAATGCCTGGACCGCTCGCAGGGAGGTTGAGCCGAATTTCATTTATACTGAGAATATCTCAGTATAGCCGGGCGCTCAATCCCTTCAGAATGCCTGTCGTGAACAAATCGATGGCAGCAAATATGAAGAAAAAATCCTTATCGATCTTCGCACTGGCGATGGCCGCCCTGGTCTCGCGGCTGGCCTGGGCTGAGGATTTCTCAGTTAAGAGTCCATCGGTGGTGGATGACAGGCTGACCGAGCGACAAGTACTGAACGCATTTGGTTGCGCCGGTGCCGATCTGTCACCGGCCCTGGCCTGGAGCGCGCCGCCGCCCGGGACCAAGAGCCTTGCGGTCACGATCTACGATCCCGACGCGCCGACCGGGAGCGGCTGGTGGCATTGGGTTGCGTTCAACCTGCCGGCCGACCTGCGCGCGCTGCCCGAGGGCGCCGGCGATCCCAATGCCACGATGCTGCCATCGGGCGCGGTGCAGAGCCGCACCGATTTCGGTATCCCAGGCTATGGCGGCGCGTGCCCGCCGGAGCAGGACGCGCCGCATCGCTATCAGATGACCGTATGGGCGCTGGACGTCGATCATCTCGATCTCGATGCCAATGCGTCCGGCGCGATGGTCGGCTTCTTCCTCCGCGCGCACGCGGTCGGACAGGCGACGCTGACGGCGCTGTATGGACGCTAGCGGAGATCGCCGGCGAACCATTGCTGGAAGCTGTAGGTCTTCGCGTTGCTTTCGTCGATCAGCTCGATGCCGTCCGGCTTGAACACCGCCATCTTGTTGATGGTGGGGAAGTGCCCGATGTCGTAGGGCGTGTCCTCGCCGCCGGTGAGATAGACCAGGTCGCCTGTGCCGGTGTTGACGATGGTATGCGCCTTGCCGTTCAGCGGGAAGGCGATGAAGTCGCCGGCCGTCACCTTGATCTTGTCCTCGCCGATCTGCGCCGTCCCTTCGCCTTCGACGATGTAGCTCCATTCCTCCTGCACCGAATGGCGATGCAGCATGAACGCTTCCTTGCCCGGCGGCACGCGCAGCATGTTGACGTGCGCGCGCTGCAGCCCGGCCGGGCGGCTCAGGCGATGGAACTCCGCCTGCGAATTCGGATTGAGCGGATGGCGGAAGGGGAAACCGTCTTCCGGTTTCAACGCCTTGGTGCGCACCACGGGATTGGACTGGTCGGTCATAGTGGCTCCTCCCTAATTCGCCTGATCGGGACTCTACGCAAAATACTGCCAATTCACGTCAGCAGGCGGAAGCCGCTAACGCGCCGGCAGATGATCCAGGATGATGACCGGGTAGGCGCAGGCCCTGGGCGCCGTGATGGCGAACAACACCGTTCCGACCACCTCGCGGTTGCTCAGCTTGCCGCCCGTCTGATTCCAGTCCGAAGCCAGCGGGTCCGCATCGTCGAAGTCGGGCGGATAGATCGCGGTGACGCGGATGCCTTGGTCTTTCAACTCGTGGCGCAGCGCATCGCTGAATCCGGACTGACCGTGCTTGGCCGCATGGAACGCCGCCGAGGTGCCGCCGACATCCCAGCCGGTCCATCCGGCAGTCGAGACGATGGTCACGACGTCGGCGGCGCTCGATTGCCTGAGGCCCGGCAGCAGCCCCTTGGTGACAAGGATTGTGCCGGTGACCGCCGCCGCGACCGTGGTGGCGATCTCCGTATCGGCCAGTTCCGTGATTCCGCCAGGCAGCCACGGTGCGCCATTATTGATGAGCACGTCGACGACTGGGTTGGCGGCAAGCACTGCGCGGCATGCGTCCCTGATGCTGTCCGCTTGCGCCAGGTCGCACGGCACGATCGCGACGTCGCGGCCGGTGCGGGACTTGATTGCATCGGCCACTTTGTGCAACGCCGCCGGATTGCGCCCGAGTAGAACTGGGTTCGCGCCATGATCAGCAGCCCTGATCGCGAGGGCACGGCCCAATCCGCGGCCGGCGCCGGTAATGACGATGCGTCGTCCGGATAAATTCGGGTCTGATGTCATGGGCGAGGCACCATCGACATAGCTTGGATTTGAACCAGTTTCCCGACAATTGTATGCCGCCGCAAGGCGCAAGCAGCTCCTGATTCTTAACTCGGACGAAACCAGCGCCATGCAATTTAGACGCGCTGCGAACGCAAGGGGCGCGCCGGCCTGGGGTGGCGGGCCCCATGAATTGTGACAGAAGAGGGTAATGATGAGCTTCGGGGATATTTTGGTGGCGAAGGGCCTTGCCTCGCCAGACGACATCGTCCGTGCCTTGGATCACCAGAAATCGAACGGCGGCAGGATCGGCGAAAGCCTGGTCGCGCTCGGCGTGGTGACGCAGGAACAAGTCTCCCAGGTGATCGGCGAGGTGCCGCCGGCGCCGCTCAATATCGACGAGACCGGCATCGACCCGGTGTTCCTGCTGCAGCTGATGCTGAAGGGCATGTTCCTGGAACGCATGGAGGTGCCCTCGCAGCTCTCCGAGGCGCTGAAACTGTCCGTCGGCATCATCAACAAGCTGCTCACCGACGCCAAGGACCGCAAGCTGGTGGAAACGCTCGGCGCCGCGATCGGCGGCGGCGGCGCAATCTCGGAAATGCGCCACGCGCTGACCAAGGCCGGCCGCGAGTGGACCCAGGAAGCGATCGAGAACAGCCAGTATTTCGGCCCGGCGCCGGTCTCGCTCGAGGCCTGGCAGGACCGCATCCTGCGCCAGCGCGTCACCAACGAAACGATCTCGCGCCAGCGCATGGAGGAAGCGTTCGCCGGCCTCGTGATGCCGGAGCGGTTCCTGATGCGCCTCGGCCCGGCGGTCAATTCGGGCAATCCGATGCTGATCTTCGGGCCGGCCGGCAACGGCAAGACCACGGTGGCCGAGATCATCGGCAAGATCTTCGAGAACGTGATCTTCGTGCCCTATTGCGTGGAGATCGGCGGCGAGATCATGAAGGTGTACGATCCGACCGTCCACCGCTCCGTGGAGGGATCGAGCGGCGTCGACACGACGGCGGGCGTCCGCGTCGGCCCGATCGACCGGCGATGGGTGCCGTGCTATCGCCCGATGGTCATCACCGGCGGCGAACTCACGCTCGAGATGCTCGACCTCAAGTTCAATCCGATCGCCAAGTACTACGAGGCCCCGCTGCATGTGAAGGCCCTCAACGGCACCTTCCTGATCGACGATTTCGGCCGCCAGCTGGCGAAGCCGGAGCAGATCCTCAACCGCTGGATCGTGCCGCTCAACAGCAAGGTCGACTATCTCAGCCTGCACAGCGGCAAGAGCGTCAAGATCCCGTTCGACGAGATCGTGATCTTCTCCACCAACATGCATCCCAACGACCTGATGGACCCGGCCTTCCAGCGCCGCATTTCCTACAAGCTGGAAACGCTGGAGCCGCCGGAGGATCTCTACAAGAAGGTCTTCAAGACGATGGCGGCGAAGCAGGGGCTGGAGCTGCCGGAGAGCATCTACCAGCAGGTGATCGACGGCATCCGCGTGGCCGAGGCACCGCTCGCCTATTTCCAGCCCAAGTTCATCGTCGAGCAGGTGCTGGCCTCGTGCAAGTTCGAAGGCATCAAGCCGCAATTCACGCCGCAGAACACCGAGGACGCGTTGAGCAACCTCTTCATCCAGAGCACCAAGAACAAGCACATGGGAGTGATGCGGAGCGATTGAGGCGCCGCGCAGATTATTCAGCCGTCGTAACCGGCACGTTCAATGAGGGGGTGGACTCGCTAGCGCGCAGCCATGGACTGAACGATGCAGGCTGGATGAAGGCAGGATAATATGCGGCGCCGGTGACTCCCAGGCGGTAGGGAGCGGCGGATCCTGCTATTCAGGTGTGGGCTGTCGGTGCTACGTTTCCGTACCGTGAGGTAGCCGCCATGCCGGATGTCGCCTCTTGGCTGGCCCGCCTTGGGCTGGATAAGTACATCGAGGCTTTCACCGCGAACGAAGTGGATTTCGATTCGCTCCGGCATCTCAGCGAAGAAGATTTGAAGGAACTGGGCCTTCCGATCGGCCCGCGCCGCAAGCTCCTGGCAGCGATTGCCGAGCTGGACGACGAGGCTAGATCGGCATCGAGGTCCGTGGTCGCTCCGGTGTCCACCCCTCACCGGAGCGAGGCCGAACGGCGCCAACTCACTGTGATGTTCGTCGATCTCGTGGGCTCGACCGAGCTGTCACAGCAGTTCGATCCGGAGGAAATGCGCGACATCATCCGTGCCTACCAGAACACGGTGTCGGCGGAGATCACACGGTACGAAGGCCGTGTTGCCAAGC
>DASYRS010000285.1:0-3978 GCA_036004205.1 Dongiaceae bacterium | reverse complement strand
GCCATGGCCGCGGTCCATGAAAAACTGGCGCCGCCAAGACCCTCGCCGGTCACCGGATCGTAGTATTCGGCAAAGCCGCTCTGGCGCATGAGGCTGCGCGTGTCCTCGCGGATGCGGTCGGCGAGCGCGGCGTGTCCATAGGTGTTGAGGCCTTCGGCGATCATGCGATTGACGATCGCCCACACCGGCCCGCGCCAATAGCGCTTCGGTTCAAAGCGCGCGTCGAACGGCGACAAGCTGGGAACCAGGTAGCGTAGCGTCTGTCCCCAGCGTTCGATCTCGCGCGCCATGCGCGCGGCCTGGCCGCTGCTTGGGATGTTGGCGAACAGGGGCAGGAAGCCGCCGCTGGTGGCAGCTTCGATCCGCGCGCCGGTCATCAGATCCATCGATTCGTAGAGATTGGCGGGCTCGCTCCACAAGCTCGCGATTGCGGTGCGCTGGCGCTCCAGCCGCAGCTCGATTTCGGCGCGGTCGGACGGCGTGCCGAACCGGCCAGCGAGCGTCCTCAAGTCACTCTCCGCGCGATGCAGGATGGCGTTTATGGCGATGTCCGCGACCTTGAACGGTGTCGTCTCCCACATTTTTTCGGGCGACCAGCCGTGGCTGCGATAGAGATCGACCAGCATGATGTAGCGTTCGTAGTCGGCTTGGCTCGGGCGCATATCGGCGTGAACGTGTCCAATGTCTCGCCGCTTGATCGGCGTCGAGGGCGCCGCTGGGACGCGCGCCATGGCGGCATCCCAGGCCGGACTATTGTCCATCCCGGATTCCCAGGGATGCAGGATCGCGACCAGCCCGCTATTCAGCGGATCGCGCGCGTGCGCCCACCAGCGATGCAAGGCCAGCGCGTGCGGATAGAGCGCTGCGGCGCGTGCTTCGACCTCGGCCGGTCGCGCCGCGCCATCCAGCAGGAGACGGATGGACGTCGCCAGCACCGGCGGCTGCGTGATGCCGGAGGTCGGCGGTTCATGGTGCGTCCCCCACACGTCTGGCCCCGGGAAATACTCGTCGCTCGGTGCGTGGAAGATGATATGCGGCAGCATGCCATCGTCCCACTGTCCCTCAACCAGCCGCTCCAGCTCGCGCCATGCGCGCGTTTCGTCGAAGGTCGCCCAGCCGAGCGCGACGAACGCCGAATCCCAGTTCCATTGGAACGGATAAAGCCGGCTGGTGGGGACCGTATAGCCGCCCCGGTCGTTGGCTCTGAGGATGTCGCGGGCGGCGGTAATCGTCACTGTCATGAGCTCTTTCCCAAGGCTTGGCCGCTTTCGGCGTCCATCCACACGATGCGCTGCGCCACCGGCGCAAGGCCGATCTCGGCGCCGGCGGCGTGTCTGGTGTCCGGTGGGGCGACGACCCGGATGACCTGGTCCGCGACCCGGCCGGTCATCAGCGCATGCGATCCGAGCGGCTCGACCACCAGCACGTTGAAAGGCAAGCCGCGCTCGCGCTCCACCAAGGCGAAATCTTCGGCGCGGACGCCGGCAAGCACGGGCCCGGAAGCCACCGGCGCGCGCAGGGACAGGGCGCCAAGCCGCGCCTCCCCGCCGGCAACTTCGACCTTGATGAAATTCATCGGCGGGCTCCCGACGAAACCGCCGACAAAGGTCGATTGCGGTCGGCTGTAGACCGCCATCGGCGCGTCGAACTGCACGATCTTGCCGCCATGCATCACCGCGATGCGATCGGCCAGGCCCATGGCTTCGGTCTGGTCGTGAGTCACATAGATGGTGGTGGTGCCGGCTTCCTGCAGGATCGCCTTGAGATCGGCGCGCATCTCCAGCCGCAGCAAGGCATCCAGGTTGGACAGCGGCTCGTCCATCAGCAGCACCGGCGGCTCGACCGCCAAGGCACGCGCCACGGCGACGCGCTGGCGCTGGCCGCCGGACAGCCGCGCCGGATAGCGATCGAGCAGAGTCTCGATATGCAGCAGCCCGGCGGCGCGCTTGACGCGCGCGTCCACGCGGGCGGTCTCCGCACCCTGCATCCGCAGGCCGAACGCGATGTTCTCGAAAACATTCATGTGCGGAAAGACCGCGTAATTCTGGAACACCATGGCGAGGCCGCGGCTGCGCGTCGGAACGTCACTGAGGTCGCGCCCGCCGATGACGATGCGCCCGCCGCTTTGCGTCTCCAGTCCGGCGATGATGCGCAGCAAGGTGGTCTTGCCGCAGCCCGATGGCCCGAGCAGCGCCACGAACGCGCCATCCGCGACATGGAGCGTGATCTCATCCAGGGCGCGGATCTGCCCGAAATCCTTGCGCACGCGTTCGATCTGGATATCAGCCATAGGTGCCTCAGCGGTTGGCAATGCCCCACATCGCGAAGAGGTATTTCCTCACCGCGAAAATGAAGACGACGGATGGAACGATCAGCAGCAGGCCGCCGGCGAACCGGTAGTGGAGCGGGGACTCGGCCAGGATCTTGAGCAGATAGGCGGTCAGCGTCCGCTCCCGGACGGTCAGGATCGACGCTGCGAACACTTCATTCCACGAGATGACGAAGGCGAAGATGGCGGTGGCGGCAATGCCAGGCAGGGCGAGCGGCAGAACGATCTTCCGGAAGGCCTGCCAGCGCGTGCAGCCGAAGATCCAGGCCGCTTCCTCCAGTTCGCGCGGAATGCCGACGAACAGGCTGGAGGTGATGAGGGCGGCGAACGGCAGGGCAAGCGCGGTGTGGATGAGCGCGACGCCATAAGGCGTGTCATAGAGCCCGATGCGGATGAAGGACACCGTCAGCGGCAGCGCCAGGATCGCGAGCGGAAAGGCGCGCGTCATCAGGATCAGCAGCCGATACAGATTTTGGCCGCGGAACCGGAACCGCGCCAGCGCATAGCCGGCCGGCGCGCCAAGCGCGATCGAGAGCAGCATGCAAAGGCCGGCCGCGATCACGCTGTTGAGCGCCGCGTCCCACACCCCTTCGATCTCCAGGAAGCGCTGCATGGCGGAGAGCGACAGATGCACCGGCAGGCCGGTCTTGGGCCAGGCGAAGGCGCCGGCCCTGCCGCCGAATGCTCCCAGTGCGATGAAATAGATCGGCACCAGCACCCAGGCGCAGATCGCGACGGTGCCCGCTCCATACAGCGTCCGGCGCAATCCCGTCATGGCTGCTGCTCCGGCGGCGTGCGCAAGGCGCGCAGATAGAAAACGGTCGAAGCCAGCGAGATGGCGACGATCAGAATGGCATAGGCGGCCGCGACGCCGGTGTTCTGGTTGTCGTTCTGCCAGACGAAGGCTTCACCCACCAGCACCGGGAAATTACGTCCGCCGATGGCATAGACCACGGCGAACACTTCGAACGCCAGGACAGTCCTCAGGATCAGCGCGGTCTGCAGGCTGGACCGCAGCAACGGCAGGGTGATGCGTCGGAAGATGGTCCAAGGCCGCGCGCCGAACACTTCGGCGGCTTCGGCATATTCCTTGGGGATGAGTTGCAGGCCCGCGACCAGGATGACCAGGACGATCGCCGTCGCGCGCCACACTTCGGCCGCCACGACGCTGAAGAACAGGGCGACCGGCGTCTCGTACGTCAGCCACGGCGTCGGCCCATCGATGACGCCGAGAGCCATCAGCGCGGAGTTGAGATAGCCGCGGTCCTGCAGGATCGCCAGCCAGACCAGGCCTGCCGCCAGATCGGAAACGCCCAGCGGAATGGTCCAGATCCACAGCACGATGTCGCGGCCCAGGCTCAGCTTCTGCAGCATCGCCGCCATGCCGAGCGCGAAGATGACCTGGACCGGGACCACCACCATGACCAGCACGAACGTGTTGCGAAGCGAGGGCAGGAAATTGAGATCGCTCGCCATGCGTTGATAGTTGGCGAGCGACCATGCGCCGTTCTCGGTGACGGACAGGCCGATCGTCTGCACCAACGGCATCAGAAACAGCGCCGCCAGAAACAGCAGCGACGGTGCCAGCAGCAGATACGGCAGCAATGATGCGCGAACCCGGATCATGGCGCAGTCCATTTCTCCCTCCC
>DASYRS010000284.1:0-10169 GCA_036004205.1 Dongiaceae bacterium | reverse complement strand
CCCTCCCCCGCCAACGCCTGTCGGCATTCGCCGACAGGCTCGGGGGAGGGACCTGCAGCAGAGCGTTCAAACTCAATTGACCGGGCAGGCGCCCTGGCTTGGCTTGTCGGGCTGCCAGCAGGGTGCCTTGGTCGCGCTCATGATGGCGGCGAGCGCCTTGCTTTGTTCGTCGAGCACCGTGCGCGGCGCTTCGCCGCGGAGCACGATGCGCTGGAAGGTATCCAGATAGATCTTGTTGAACTCGCCGCCCTTGTCGGCCAGCCCGACCGGCAGCAGGGCCGCCATCGCGTCGTCGGCACCTTGCGTCTTCGCGACGGCATCCGCGATCAGCTTGATGCCGGGCGCGAGGTCGGCCGGCAACTCCGCCTTCACCACCGGGAAGAAGCCGACTTCCTGCGCGGTCACGATCTGGGTTTCCGGCCTGGTCAGATATTCGATCAGCGCGGCGGCACCGGCCCGGTCCGGCGCGTTCTTGGGGATTGCCAGGCCAGCGATCACCGGCATATACCCGCGGCCCTTCGGGCCAGCCGGGGCGGGGAAGGTCACAAAATCATCCGGCGCCTCGACCAAGGCTTCCTTCACGCGCGCGACGTGATCGAACGCAATCCAGACCTCCTCCGACAGCAGCGGGTCCTGCATGAAGTCATAGCTGGTCGAGTTCGGGTTCACGTATTGCCAGAGGTTCTTGAACGCGGTCCACATGGCTTCCGCTTCCGCCGATTTGAAGGGCGTCACGACGCCGCCTGTGTAGGAGGGATAGAGATAACCTTGGAAGAAGCGGTGCATCAGCCCCTTGGGTCCAGCGGGGAAACCGAGCACGCGCTGGCCGGTCTTGTCCGAGATCGCCTTGGCCCAGGCGGTGAGCTGCTCATAGGTCAGCTTGTTGAGATCGGCGCCTTGCGGCAGGTATTCGAGCGCCTCCTTGCGCGCGACCATGATGAAGGTCGCCTGCATCCACGGCACGTAGACCTGCTTGCCGGTGCCGAGCTTTCCCAGCTCCATCAGGCTCGGCGGAATGCCGCGATCCGCAAGCTTCGCCGCCACATCGTCGATGGTATCGAGATCGGTTGCGGCGAGCGGTTGCAGCTCGCCATGCAGCGCGCCGGCCAGATCGATGGTGCGCTTGCCGGCCTGGCCCTCGGCGCGCATGCGCACGTCGAACTGCGGCGGCTCCTCGACCAGGTAGTTCACCTGGCCGTTGAAATCCTTGAGGATGACGTCCCGGACCTTCTGCGCCTCCTCGATCGGGCGCAGCTGGGTCGAGAGGAAGTCGATCTCCTCTTGAGCTGGCGCCGGCGATGCGGCAACCAGGCCGCCCGACAGCAAGACCGCCGCTATCGCGGACTTCATGCGTGGTTTCATGATCTCTCCTCCCGTCATCATGGGTTATCCAAATGGCGGCTCTGTCGGCCGCTTGGCTCAACCGCGTGTCAGGCTCCTTCCCCGGAAGATGCCCGTGGGTGCTGAACGAGTGGGCGGACCTCCTGCAGATCGCGGATGTCGGCGCCACCCAGGCGCATCATCACCATCTCGGCCAGCCGCTGGCCGACTTCGCGCATCGGCAGTTCCATCGTGGTCAGAGGCGGGTCGGTGTAGAGCGAGGCCGGTATGTTGTCGTGGCCCGTGACGGCGATGTCATGGCCGACCTTCAGCCCGGCATTTTCGATCGCCCGCATTGCGCCGACGGCCATGCGGTCGGTCGCGCAGATCATCACCGTCGGGCGCTCCGCCAGCGCCAGGAAGCGACTTGCCAGCGTATGGCCGCCTTCTTCGGTGTGCGGACCCTCCGCCATCAGGGTGGCGAGCAGCCCAGCCTCGGCCATGGCCTTGCGCCAACCCGCCGCCCGGCGTGTTGCAAACATCAGCGTCGTCGGCGCGCTCAGCAGCGCGATGCGCCGGTGGCCGCGCGCAATCAATCGTGCCGTCAGTGCGTGAAAGCCCGCTTCGCCATCGCCATCGATATAGGCATAGGGCGCGGCGCTGTCGGTCCGGCCGTGACAGATGAAGGGGACGCCCATCTGCTGCAAATAATGGACGCGCTCGTCGTCCCTGCGCGTCCGCACGACGATGAAGGCGTCGGCCCGCCGGCCTTCGACCAGGCGGCGATAGAGCGCGGCTTCGTCGGCCCCCGGCCGCGCCGCCAGCAGAACCAGATCGTGATGGTGTTGCGAAAGATGCTCGCCGATCGCGGCAAGCTGCTCGGCAAAGACCGGCTCATAGAAACGGCCCGGCTCCGTCGGCATGACAAAGGCGACGGTCTCGCCCGTTCCCCTGCGAAGACGTCGCGCCGTGGCGTTCGGCCGGTAGCCTACTTCATCGGCGGCCTTGCGCACGCGCTCCCGCGTCGCCGCCGCCACGTCGGAATAGCCGTCGAGCGCCCGGGAGACGGTGGTGATGGACAGGCCCAACGATCCGGCCAAGGTTCGGATCGAGCTCATTTCTCCAATCCAAAACGTTTTGGATACTACATCAGCGTAACCGCGCCCTGTCAAGACGGGCGGCTGGATCGGTCGGGTGGCTGGAGCCGGCCCGCTGGCGGGATGGAAAGCGTTGGCACCGAAGAAACGCGACAGGTTTATCCCAGCATCTTCAGCAGCACATCGGTCGCGGATGTGATGTCGTCGCGCAAATGCGCCGCGCAGGCCCTGGCATCGCCGGCGCGGATCGCCTGCAGGATCATCCTATGCTCTTCGTTGGCGGCGACATAGTTGCCGGAGCTGTGCAGCAGATGGAAATAGGGGCTGACCTGCATCCACAGCCCCTCGATCGTGGTCAGCAGCGCTTCCGAGCCTGACGCGGCATAGACCGTGAAATGGAACGCGTGGTTGGCGCGCACATAGGCGCGCGTGTCGCCGTCCTGCGCCGCCTTGGCCATCACGTCGACCAAATCCTGGAGCTTGCGGCGGTCCATCTCTGAAACCTTCGGCGTCGCCCATTCGGCGGCGATGCTCTCGATCTCGACCCGCACGCGCGTCAGGTCGCGCAGGCGTCCGGCGTCCAATGCCGGAATCCCGACCGACCGGCCGGAGATGACGGTGAGGGCGCGCTCGCCGGTCAGCCGCTGCAGCGCTTCGCGCACCGGCATGGCGCTGACGCCGAAGGCGCTCGCCAGGCCCTGGATCGTTACCAGCTCTCCCGGGATCAATCCGCCATCCAGAATCATGGTCTTGAGCTGCCGATAGATCTCGTCGGGCAGCGTCACGCGCGAAACCTGCATCTGCGGCAGGTTGCTCGTCCGCCTTCTGGGTCGGGTCGTGGGACTCGTCAAGCTCATCTACCTAAGCGGGCTATCTGTGGACCCCTCTGCCGTCAAGAGTCCGAATTCGCCTTGCGAGCAACATGATATATGATTTATGATCAAATGATCAAAAACATTCGGCGCCCGATCTATTGTGGCCGTGGATCAGGCGCTTAGGGCCGATGGGGCAATCCCGGGACCCGGACAAACGCGGTCGCAAGTTTGGGAGATGAAACCATGACACCCATAAGAGGTGCGCTTGGGCTGGCAACAGCCTTCGCGCTCGGCGCGAGCGTCCTGATGACGAGCGGCGCCGCGAACGCCGCCGACAAGTTCAAGATCTTCCTGTCGATGAGCTTCATCGGCAATGACTGGCAAGCCGAGGCCGCCAACATGGTCAAGGCCATGGCCTCGCACAAATCCATGGCGGACAAGGTCGATTTGCAGGTGCAGGTGGCGGGCCCCAATGCCCAGCGCCAGATCCAGCAGATCAACGCGATGGTGCAAGCGGGCGCGCAGGCGATCGTGATCTTCCCGATCTCGCCGACCGCGCTCAACGCCGCCGTCAAGAATGCGTGCGACAAGGGCGTGCTGGTGTTCGCCTATGACGCGGAGATCACCGAGCCCTGCGCCTACAACATCTCCATCGACCAGGAGGAGGCCGGCCGCGTCACCGCCGAATGGCTGGTCAAGAAGCTGAACGGCAAGGGCAACATCATCGCCATCACCGGCGTGCCCGGAACCTCGGTCGATACACTGCGCACCAAGGCGGCCAAGGAAGTGTTCGAGAAGAATCCCGGCATCAAGATCGTCGCCGAATCGGTCGGCATGTGGAGCCAGGCGACGGCGCGCACCGAGCTCTCGAAGATCCTCGCGACCCGTAGCTGGGACGACATCGACGGATTGTGGATGCAGGTCGGCTGCTTCACCGCGAACTCCATGGAGCTCGAAGCGGGCAAGAAGCCTGAGGAGCTGCTGCCCTGCGCTGGCGAAGGCGCGAATGGCGGCCGCATCCAGATGCTGCCCATCGGCACCAAGGTGGAAGGCGGCGAATCCCCGTATGCGCCGCTCGGCGCGCCGCGCATCTCCTACGCTTCGCCGCCTTACTCCGGTGGCCTCGCGCTGAAGCTGGCGGTGCAGAAGCTGGAGGGCAAGGATGTGCCGAAGCGCGTGACCCTGCCGCTGCCGATCGTCACCAACGATACGATCAAATATTGCGAGACGGGATCGTGGGCGGAGATGAAGGCCGGCTGCAACGCCTTCCCGCCGGCTCTGGTGCCCAATCCGGGCTGGTTCGCCTCCATCTTCTCGGAGGAAACTCCGGAGATCGGTTTCCAGGCTGCGCTGGTCGGCCAACCTGAGGAATAATCTGCCTGACGACTGCACCGGGCGGCGGCAGCGCCGCCCGGCTTTTCTGGCTTGAAGGTATGTCCACGTGACCACCGAAGGCGCGATCGCCATTGCCGCCGATCATGTCCGCAAGGCATTCGGCGCGACCATCGCCGTCGATGACGTGTCGTTCGAAGTCGCGGCGGGCGGCGTCCACGCCCTGCTGGGCGAGAACGGCGCCGGCAAATCCACCATCGTGAAGCTGCTGAGCGGGCTGATGATGCCCGACACCGGATCTTTCCGGATCTTCGGCGAGACCATCACGCTCGCCTCGCCGCGCGCGGCCCATGCCCGCGGCATCCAGACCGCTTTCCAGGAAATGACCCTGGTGCGCGACCTGACCGTGCTGGAATCCGTGCTGCTGCCTTATGCGCCCGCCAATGCCATGGGCCTGATCCGACGCCGGGCGGCGGAAGATGACGTGCGCCGCCATTTCGCCGCGCTCGGCCTCGACAACATCGATCTGCAGGAAGAGGTCGGCAACCTCGACCTCGCGATCAAGCAGAAGATCGAGATCGCGCGTGCGCTCTATCGCAAGCCGCGCATTTTGCTATTGGACGAGCCGACCTCTTCGCTGACCGGGCGCGACGTCGATTGGCTGGGCGAGATGATCGCGCGCGAAAAGGCCAAGGGCGTCACCATCATCTTCATCTCGCACCGCCTCAAGGAGGTGCGCAGCTTCTGCGACTCGCTGTCGATCCTGCGCAACGGCCAGCACATCGCGACTGGAAAGATCGCCGACTTCGACGACGAGGAAGTGATTCGCATGATCGTCGGCCGCTCGATCGGCCAGGCGTTCCCGGAGCGACCGGTCCGCACCCACGCCTCCGGGCCGGAGGTCCTGCGCGTCGAGAGTCTCGCCACCGACGGAAAGCTGGCTGATGCCTCCCTCAGCCTGCATCGCGGCGAGATCCTCGGCGTCGCGGGGCTGCAGGGCATGGGCCAGCTCGATCTGTTCGTGGCCTGCTTCGGCATGGCGGAGATCACCAACGGCCGGATCTTCGTCGATGGGAAGCCGGTGCTGATCGGCAGCCCGGCCGATGCCGTACGCGCCGATATCGGCATCAGCCTAGTGCCGGAGGACCGCAAGACCGAGGCCCTGTTCCTGAAACTGCCGGGCACCGTCAACGCCTCCATGCCGGTGATCGACCGCTTCTCGCGCTTCGGCCTGATCGACGCCAAGCGCGAGCAGCGCGAGGTGGCGGAGGTCTTTCACCGGGTCGACGTGGCCGACCGTGCGCTGTGGACCAGGGTCGGCGCCTTTTCCGGCGGCAACCAGCAGAAGATCGCCATCGCCAAGTGGCTGCTGGCGCAAAGCCGCGTGCTGCTGCTCTACGATCCGACCCGCGGCATCGACGTCGGCACCAAGCACGAGCTCTATCGCCTGATGCGGCAATATGTCGAGGCGGGCGGCGCGATCCTGCTCTATTCGACCGAGATCCCCGAGCTGGTGCATCTCGCCGACCGGGTGATGGTGCTCTATCAGGGCCGCGTGGCGCGCGAGATCGGCGCCGCCGACTTGAGCGAGGACAGCATCGTGCGCGCTGCCCTCGGCGGCGACGGCTTGGGGCGCGCCGCATGACCAGCCTGTCCGCCGGCGTTCGCCCTGTCGCGCGGCGCGGATTGCGCCTTGGCCGCTATCGCGGCCTCATCGTCGCGCTGGCGGTGTTCATCGCGCTGCTGCTCGTCAACGACCTGATGAGCCCGGGCCCGATGAGCTATTTCGAGTTCAGCTTCATGTCGACCGGCGGCGCGCCGCTGGCGATCGCGGCGACAGGCCAGACCCTGGTGATCCTGACAGGAGGGTTCGACCTCTCCGCCGGCGCGGTGATCTCGCTGGTCAACGTTCTGCTCGCCACCAATATGCCGGACACGCCCGCCGGGATCCTTCTCTGGTCACTGATCGGCGTCGGCGTCGGGATGGCGACGGGCGCCTTCAACGGCTTTTTCATCGCGTTCTTCCGGCTGCAGCCCATCGTGGTCACGCTGGCGACCATGTTCATCACTCAGGGCCTGACCCTGCTGGTGCTGGACAAGCCCGGCGGCATGGTGCCCGCGGGTCTCGGCGTTCTGGTCCAGGACGCGATCCCGAACTTCCTGCCCATGCCGGTCGTCGTGCTCGCCATCCTCGTCCTGCTGTGGCTGTGGCTCAAGAACACGCGCTTCGGCACGGCGGTCTACGCGGTCGGCAGCGACATGGACGCCGCAAGGGCGCAGGGCATTTCGGTGCCGTGGGTGCAGCTCCTGGTCTATACGCTGGCCGGCGGCTGTTACGGCTTCGCCGGCGTCTTCATTTCCGCGCAGACCGGCGCCGCCGATCCGCTGGTCGGCAACTCGATGCTGCTGCAGGTGTTCGGCGCGGTCGTGGTCGGCGGCACGCGCCTCGGCGGCGGGCGCGGCGGCTGCGTCGGGTCGATCGTCGGCGCCTATATCCTGATGATCGTGGTCAACATCCTGCTGGTGCTCAACGTCTCGGCCTATTACTCGACCATCACCGAAGGCTGCATCCTGATCCTCGCGGTCCTGGCTGGCTCGCTGACCCGCGGTTCTCAAGCCGCCCGTGGCCTGCGCGCGCTGATCGCCCGTATCAAGGCGCGCCGTCATGGCATGCTGCCGAAGCAGGGCGGACGGCCCGCGCAGCTTCTGGCCTTGCCAGGCGTGCGCGAGGCGGCACGGTCGATCCAGCTGCCATCCTTTGTCGTGCGTCATGCCGAGGCGATCCGCTATGCCTTGCCGTCCTATGTGTGCTTCATCATCGTGGTCGTGATCACCGAGCTGGCGATCGGACACGCGCTGCTGAACAGCGGTTATTACAATTCGCTGCTGGTCCTCTCCTCGTTCCTGCTGATCCTGGCGCTGGGGCAGGGGACGGTGATCCTGACCGGCGGGCTCGATCTGTCGGTGCCGTGGACCATCGCGCTGTGCGGCATTCTCCTGGCCGGCATCGTCAACGGGCAGAACGGCCCGCTGCTCTATGCCTTGCCGCTGGTCCTGCTGGTGGGATGCCTGGTCGGCCTGGTCAACGGTTTCGGCATCGCCATGCTCGGCATCTCGCCGATCGTCATGACCCTGGCCATGAACGGCATCCTGCAAGGCATCGCGCTGCTCTATTCGCAAGGCACGCCGGCCGGTTTCTCGGCGCCGCTGATGCGCTGGTTCATGACCTCGAAGTCGGAGTGGGTGACGCCGGTCGTCGTCTTCGTCGCGCTGTTCGTGATCGCCGCAGTGATCCTGCACCGGCGCACGCCGTTCGGGCGGCGCGTCTATGCGCTGGGCAATGGCGAGCGGGTGGCGGCCTTGTCGGGCATCGCGGTCAATCGCACCATCCTGCTGGTCTATATGCTGTCGGGTTTCTGCGCCGCGCTGGTCGGCTGCATGCTGACGGGCTTTTCCGGGCAGGCCAGCCTCGGCATGGGCGACGATTATCTGCTGCCGTCCATTGCGGTGGTGGTGGTCGGCGGCACCCTGATCACCGGCGGACGCGGCACCTATCTCGGCATGGTCGGCGGCGTGCTGCTGCTGACCGCCCTTCAGACGCTGCTGGCCGGAACGACGCTGCCGTACGCGACCCGCATTATCATATTCGGGCTGGTCGTGCTGGCGGCGGTGGTGGCGCTGCGCGAGCGCAATAACTAGGAGAGTGGATATGGCGACACCCGTTGGCCGCAAGCTGATCGAAGCCATCAAGCCGGGCTTGCGCGTGTTCATCTCGGCCGGCGCCTCGGGCATCGGCCGGGCGATCGCCGACATGCTGATCCTGCACGGCGCCAAGGTGCATATCTGCGACGTCTCGCAGGATTTCCTGGACGATTTCAAGAAGCAGCATCCGCAGCACGGCGCGACCCTGGCCGACGTCTCCAAGGAGGCGGATGTCGCCCGTACGTTCAGGGATGTGACGGCATCGCTCGGCGGGCTCGATGCGCTGATCAACAATGCCGGCATCGCCGGACCCACCAAGGCGGTGGAGGAGATCACGCCCGAAGAGTGGCGGCGCTGCATCGATGTCTGCCTGACCGGCCAGTTCCTGTGCGCCCATCACGCCGTCCCGATGCTCAAGCAGGCGGGTGGCGGGGCCATCGTCAGCATGTCGTCGGCGGCAGGCCGGCACGGCTATGCCTTCCGCACGCCCTATTCCGCCGCCAAGTTCGGCATCATCGGCTTCACCCAGAGCCTCGCCAAGGAGCTCGGGCCGCACAACATCCGGGTCAACGCCATCCTGCCCGGGATCGTCGAGGGGCCGCGCATCGAATCGGTGATCCGCGCCCGCGCCAGCCAACTCGGCATCTCGTATGACGAGATGGAGAAGGAATATCTGGAAAAGGTCTCGCTGCGCCGCATGGTGAGCCCCCATGACGTCGCCGCAATGGTGCTGTTCCTGCTCTCGCCGATGGGCGACAATCTGTCCGGCCAGTCGCTCGGGGTCGACGGCAATGTGGAGACGCTTTAGGAGCAAATAAGATGGCAATCATCGCCATTGTCGGAGCCGGATTGATCGGCCGCGCCTGGGCCATCGCTTTTGCGCGCGGCGGGCACGAGGTGCGGATCTACGACGAAGTTTCCGGCGCTGCCGAGAAAGCAGCGCAATTCGCGGCAGAGGCCTTGTCGGCGCTGGCCGCGGAGGACCTGCTGGACGGCCAGGCGCCAGCCGACGTCGCGCGCCGCCTGAAGGCGGTGGGCAGTCTGGCAACGGCGTTAGCAGGCGCCGATCATGTGCAGGAGAACACGCCCGAGGATCTCGAGACCAAGAAGCGCGTGTTCGCGCAACTCGACGATGCGGCGGAGCCGGGTGCGGTTCTTGCCAGCTCGACTTCCGCCTTGCTGCCGTCGCGCTTCACTGAGGCGCTGGCGGGGCGGCAGCGCTGCCTGGTGGTCCATCCGATCAATCCTCCTTACCTCATTCCGGCGGTGGAGGTTGTGCCGGCACCCTGGACCGCTGCCGCGATCGTCGAGCGCACGCGCGGACTGATGATCGCCGCCGGCCAATCGCCGATCGTGATGAAGCGCGAGATCGACGGCTTCGTCATGAACCGGCTGCAAGGCGCGCTGCTGGAGGAAGCCTTCCGGCTGGTGGCCGATGGCTATGCCTCGGTCGAGGATGTCGATATCGGGCTGCGCGAGGGGCTGGCACTGCGCTGGTCCTTCATGGGGCCGTTCGAGACCATCGACCTCAACGCGCCCGCCGGCGTGCGCGACTACGTGGTGCGCTACCAGCAGATCTATCAGCGCCTGTTCCCCTCCATGCAGCGGCGCGTCGACTGGACGGGCGAAGTGATCGAGACCGTGGAGCGTGACCGGCGCGCCAAAGTACCCGCAGAAGACCTGCCGCGGCGGCAGATGTGGCGCGACCGCCGGTTGATGGCGCTGGCGGCGCACAAGCGCAAGGCAGCGCGCGAGATTGGTTCATAGAAAGAGAATTACCATGGCAACGAAACGCAAAGTCATCATTACCTGCGCCGTCACCGGCTCCATTCATACCCCCTCCATGTCGCCGCATCTGCCGGTGACAGGGCAAGAAATCGCCGATGCCGCCATCGGCGCGGCC
>DASYRS010000283.1:0-5202 GCA_036004205.1 Dongiaceae bacterium | reverse complement strand
ACCGGCCTGCAGGAGATCAACCGCTTCGACAAGGTCGTGCTGGAAGACCGCATCTGGGATGCGATCGAGAAGCGGCTGGGGCGGAAGTAGGCGAACAGCCGGATTCCCCGTCGCTTCGCAGAGCCGAACCGGCGTTTCGTCACTGACAGCGTTGTCAGGAACGTGATGGCGCTCACAACAGCATCTGGCCCCATCGAAACCGCCTTGCGTTGATGCCGCTCGCCGTGGTCTGAGCGCGCGTCGAGAGCTTCGCGTTTCCTGGGAGAAATCACATCATGAATAAATGCATCACGGTCGCGGCTGGTCTCGCCGCGCTGATCGCGGTCGCACCGGCGGCGATGGCGGAAACACAAGTCGAGCGCGGTGCCTATCTCGCGCACATCATGGATTGCGGCGGATGCCACAATACCGGCGCCTTCACCCCGCAGCCCAATCTCGAGACGCCGCTGGCGGGATCGGACATCGGGTTCGAGATGCCGGGCATGGGCGTGTTCTATCCGCCCAACCTGACCCCGGACAAAGAGACCGGCCTCGGCAAGTGGAGCGAGGCGGAGATCATCACCGCTTTCACCACCGGCGCGCGGCCCGACGGGCGACAGCTCGCGCCGATGATGCCGTGGATGTCCTACAGCCACATCAATGCCGAGGATGCGGCGGCGCTGGTCGCCTATCTGCGCTCGCTGAAGCCGGTCGATCACAAGGTGCCGGGGCCGTTCGCCGCGACCGACAAGCCGACGGCGCCCTACTTCACCGTGGTCGCGCCGAAGTAGGCCGACCACTACCCAACGTTGCTCGCGGCCAGTGTAGGATCGAACGACCATGGCGGACTCGCATGCCACTTCCTGCTCATATCGAAACGTTTCGTAGGCATAATAGTTACGTAGAGCTAGCGTTGCTTCGAGCCGCGATCTGAGGCCTTGCCGAGCAGCAGGAAATCTAGCGATGCGCCCGTGATCTCGACAATTAGTGCCAATCTATCGAGCGGAGGAAAAGACGCTCCTCTTTCATACTTTCGATATGCCGTGTCGTTCATATCGAGCCTTTCGGCAAAGTCTTTTGCGGTCTCGTAGCGTGACATTATGCGAGCGGCTTTAAGTCGCTTGCCGAAATCTTTCATTAGTCGCCATGCGCGATCGGTGTTTGTCACAGGCGTGGGTCCTTCTCCGTCGACATAACGATCATAAAACTAAAAGTTACGCACCGTCAACGATATCTTGAACTCATGCCTCATATTGCAATCAGTGCTCCCTTTCCGCCCGGTGAAGCGCGACGCCGGCGATCACCAGGGCGATGCCGATCATCTCCGCGTGCGTCGGGATCTGCCGCAGCACGGCGATGCCGATGAGTGCGGCGGTGGCGGGCAGCAGCGCCAGCATCAAAGCGAAGGTCGCGCGCGGCAGGCGCGCCATGGCGAGCTGGTCGCACACATAGGGAATGACCGAGGAGGAGATGCCGATTCCGATGCCCGCGCCGAGCAGCAGCGGGTCGCGGAACGCCGGCATCGCCTGCTCGATCCCGAAGGGCAGGGCGAAGACCGTTGCCACCAGCATGGCCGCCGCGAGGCGCTCGATGCCGCCGGCCCCGCCTTGCGCGGCCAGGCGATGGCCCAGCACCACGTAGAGCACGAACAGGCCGCAATTGGCGAAGGCGTAGAGATAGCCCACGGGCTCCGCCACCCAGCGCGCGTCGGTCAGCATCCAGACCCCCGCGATGGCGAGCGAGAGGGCGACGAAATTGCGCTGCCGTCGTCGAGCGGGCCGCGCTTTCGACGCCGAACCGATGCCCGCCGCGGCCGAAAAGGTGCCGGTCAGGCCGAGCGCGGCGAGGCCGATCGGCCCCAGGAATTCGATCGCGCCGACCGTCGCGAGCGGCAGCCGGTCGATGGCGAGATAGAAGCAGCCATTCATCGCGGCAAGGGTCGCCGCCATCGCGACGATCAGCCAGCGCTCGCGCGCCGCCGCCCGGCGCAGGTAGCGCAGCGGCCGGCGCCATAGGGCGAACACGATCGCCGCGCTCGCGATGCGCAGCCACGCGACTCCGAGCGGCTCGATCGCCGCGAACAGCAGCACGGCAAAGGACGGGCCGAGATAATGGAACAGCGCGCTCACCACGAAATAGGCGTGGGGCGGAATGCGGTCGATGGCGCGCGGCGACACCGCGTTGTTGGCGGTCACGTGGACGTACACTCCTTCTGTCGCCCCGCTCTTTTCCCCATGTCATCCCGGGCAAGCGTAGCGCGACCCGGGACCCATGCGTCCCATCAGTGCTGCTGCGCCACCGCATGGGTCCCGGCTCTGCGCCGCTTCGCGGCTTGGCCGGGATGACAGTTGAAGTATGGCCAACCATCTGAATCGCGCCTATCATGCGCAGTAGGCAGAGTCATCAAATTTGCTTCATTTTGAAGGCAGGATGCTGGAACTATGACCATTTCGAAACTCCTGCTCGACAAACGCAATCAAAAGCTCGTCGTGGCGCTTTTGAAGAATCCGCGCGCCTCCGTGACCGAGCTGGCGCGCCGGGTCGGGTTGTCGGCGCCGGCGACGCGCGAGCGCATGCTGCGGCTGGAGGAAGCGGGCGTGATCAAGGGCTGGCGGGTGGAGCTCGATCCCAGGGCGCTGGGCTTCCCGATCGCGATTCTCATCCGGGTGCGCCCGATGCCGGGGCAGCTGCCGAAGCTCGCCAAGCTGGCGCAGTCGATCCCGCAGGTCACGGAGTGCCACCGCATCACCGGCGAGGATTGCTTCCTGATGCGCGCGCATCTGCGCTCGCTGGACGAGCTCGACGGACTGCTCGATCGATTCCTCGCCTATGGGCAGACCACCACCTCGATCGTGCAATCATCGCCGGTCGCGCCGCGCAGCCTGCCGCTGCCGGGGGCGTGAGAGGAGAGCATGGCGAACTGGCTGGTGTTCGACGTGGGAGAGACGCTGGCGAGCGAAGAGCGCTGGCTCGGCTCCTGGGCCGACTGGCTGGGCGTGAAGCGCGGCACGTTCTTCGCGGGACTGGGCGCCATCATCGAGGCGAGGCGGCCTTATCAGGACGTGTTCCGCCTGTTCCGGCCGGACATCGATCTCGACCGGGAGCGGCAGGCGCGCACAGCGGCCGGCCTATCCGACTGCTTCGTGGCTGACGATCTCTATCCCGATGCCCTGCCGACGTTGGCCTGGGCGCGCGAAGCCGGCTACCGGGTCGGGATCGCCGGCAACACCAGCGCCGAGACAGAAGACTTCGTCCGCGCGCTGTCCTTCAAGGCGGACTTTGTCGGGTCCGCCGCGCGCTGGAACGTCGCCAAGCCAGACCCGGCGTTCTTCCGCCGCATCGTCGCAGAGGCGGGATGCGCGCCCGGAGACATCACCTATATCGGCGACAGCATCGACAAGGACGTGCTGGCGGCCGAGGGCGCGGGGCTGCGGGCGATCCACATCGCGCGCGGCCCCTGGGGCGTGGTGGAAGCCAGGTGGCCGGAGGCGCAGGCGGTGCGGCGCATCCATGCGCTCTCCGAGCTGCCGGCACTGATCGGCGGGGCCTGAGCTGCCGGGTGCTATATCGTCCGGCCGATTGGCCGGGCGCGCGATCAACTCCGCGTGTGATCTGCGTCACCGTTCACCAATCCGCCATCATCGTAAGTTAGATCAGCGACGAACATGTGCAATTGCTGATCCCATGCTTGCGTCGATCTTGATTGGTGTGGCCGCCCTGGTGGCGGTTTGTCTGTCCTTCGCGCTGTTCCTGTTCGCGCATCTGACGGGGCGCGTCCGGCGTTCCACCGCGCTGCGGGTGGCGATCCTCGGCGTCGCCCTCGGCGCGTGTGTCGCCGGCGGCGGGTTCATCGGCAACGGCGCGTTCGGGCCGATGGCGGTGCTCTTCGGCGTCTTCCTCATGCTGGCCGCCGGCATCAACGGCGTCATCGCATACCAGGCATCGAAGTTCGCCGTACGCCGCTAGGGCGATCCAGACCTAGTCGACCGCAGAGAAGGCAAAGCCGCCGGCGGCGTGGCTGAACCAGATGAACTCGTTCTCCTTGGATCTGGTGCCGCCCGGGTTGCGGTAGACGGTGCCGCAATTGGTGTGGCCGCTGACCCATTCGAAGCAAAGGCCATCGCCGACCAGCCGCGCCTGCCCGTTGCCGTAACCCCAATCGCCGAACAACATGGCGGTGCCGTCCGCCGCCACCGACGCGCCATGCTCCTCGCCCGATTCGAGCGAGCGGCCATGGATGCGATGACCGAAGAAGAGCATGTCGACTTCATGTGGGTTCAGTCGCTGCCGATCGAACTCCCGCACATCGAACCAGCGCGGCACGCCGGCCCGCTGCAGCCCTTCGCGCAATCCATCTCCTGTCGACGCCAGATAGAAGGCGCTGCCGCGCAGGTAGTAGCAGTCCAGGGTCAACGGTATGCCGCCATGCTGGACCCTGAGCAGGTTGAATGCCGACAGCGCCGTGCGGGCTTCCTTCGATTTGCCGCTGTAGCCGTAGGTCGCCACCAGATGCAGCCAAGGCCAGGGATCCTGCGGGTCGAGCTCGGTTGCTTTCTCGAACTTTGCCGCGGCTTCCGGGAGCCGGCCCTGGGCGTACGCGACCAGTCCCTGGTGGAACAAGAAGACCGGAGGCGGATGCGGGTCGAGCCGCATGGCGATGCGCATCTGCTCTTCCGCCTTGACGGGATCGCCTGCGGCAAGCAGAGCGTGCGCGGCATAGACATAGCTCCAGGAATCGCTCGGATCGAGCGCGACAGCCGCCCTGAACTCGTTCTGCGCATCACCGTACCAGCCGAGCGCGCGCGACATGTTGCCGGCGACCTGATGCGATGTGGAGGTCGGGTGCTCCTTGGCGATCTTCAAATGATTGCGCGCCCGGCGGTACGCATCATCGGCCGACATGTCCAGGTTCCCGGTCCAACCCTGGTCGTAGGCCTGGAAATAGATCATCGCCAGCGCCGCGTGCGCGCGGGCGTAAGCCGGGTCCAGCTCTATCGCCTGTTCGAAAAGCGGCAGGGCTTTGAGCATTTCCCCCGGCGTCGCGCGCTTGTAGTGGCCCCATGCGCGCAGGAATGCATCATAGGCTTCCAACGACGCGGTCTCGTGCCGAGCCAGCGCACTTCGTTCGCCGGCGGTCAAGCGTAGCGCCATGGCGTTGACAACGGCGCCCGACACCTGATCCTGCAGTGCGAAGATGTCGACCAACGAACCATCATAACGCTG
>DASYRS010000282.1:0-14449 GCA_036004205.1 Dongiaceae bacterium | reverse complement strand
AAAATGAAATCGGGAATATTGTCGGCCGCCATCGTTGCGTGCGGCTTCGTTGCCGCCGCGCCGGCCTCCGCTCAAGGCGTCAAGATCGGCATCCTCAACGACCAGTCCGGCGTCTATGCCGACTTCGGCGGCAAATGGTCGTTCGAAGCGGCCAAGATGGCGGTCGAGGATTTCGGCGGCAAGGTGCAGGGCGCGCCCATCGAGGTCATCAGCGCCGACCACCAGAACAAGCCGGACATCGCCTCCAACATCGCCCGCCAGTGGTACGATACCGAGCAGGTCGATGCCATCATGGAGCTGACGACCTCCTCCGTCGCGCTCGCCGTCCAGGGTATTTCGGCCGAGAAGAAGAAGATCGACATCGTCACCGGCGCCGCGACCACCGATCTGACCGGCAAGGCCTGCTCACCCTACGGCTTCCACTGGGCCTACGATACCCACGCCCTCGCTGTCGGCACGGGCGGCGCCCTGGTGAAGCAGGGCGGCGACACCTGGTTCTTCCTGACGGCGGACTACGCCTTCGGCTATTCGCTGGAGGAGCAGACTTCGAAGTTCGTGCAGTCACAGGGCGGCAAGGTGCTGGGCTCGGTGCGTCATCCGCTCGCCACCACCGACTATTCCTCGTTCCTGCTGCAGGCGCAGTCATCGGGCGCCAAGGTCATCGGCCTCGCCAATGCCGGCCTCGACACCTCCAACGCCATCAAGCAGGCGGCCGAGTTCGGCATCGTCGCCGGCGGGCAGCGCATGGCGGCGTTGCTGTTCACGCTCGCCGAAGTGCATGGCCTTGGGCTGGAAGCCGCACAGGGTCTGACCCTGACCGAAGGATATTATTGGGATCGCGACGATGAATCGCGCGCCTTCGGCAGGAAGTTCATGGACCGCACCGGCCGCATGCCCAACATGGTCCAGGCCGGCACCTATTCGGCGGTCACGCAATATCTGAAGGCGATCGACAAGGCCGGCACCGACGAGACGGAAGCGGTCGCCAAGGAGCTCCATTCCATGCCGGTCGACGACGTCTTCGGGCGCGGCGGCAAGGTCGGCGCGAACGGCCGCATGATCCACGACATGTATCTCATGGAGGTGAAGAAGCCCGCGGAGAGCAAGCAGGATTGGGACTATTTCAAGGTCCTCGCCACCATCCCCGGCGACGAAGCCTATATCAAGCCGGCGGAAAGCGGCTGTCCGCTCGTCAAGTGACGGCGGCAGCACCAGCCATGGCCGAAACGGCACCGCGGGCGGTCCTCTCCGCCCGCGGCCTTCGTCGCGACTTCGGCGGCTTTGTCGCGGTCAACGATGTCGATCTTGACGTCCATCACGGCAAGATCCACGCCCTGATCGGTCCCAATGGCGCGGGCAAGACCACCGTCTTCAACCTGCTCACCAAGTTCCTGCCACCGAGCAGCGGCAGGATCGAGTTGCTCGGCCGCGACATCACCCATACCCCGCCGGCCAAGGTGGCGCGCATGGGCCTGGTGCGTTCGTTCCAGATCTCGGCGGTATTTCCGCACTTGACCGTGCTGGACAACGTGCGGGTCGCACTGCAGCGTCCGCGGGGGCTCAGTACTCAGTTCTGGCGGTCGCTGATGGCGCTGGACCGGCTGACTCCGCGCGCCGAGGAACTGCTTCGCTCGGTCGGGCTCGACGATGCGCGGGATCGGCCGGCGGGCGATCTTTCCTACGGCCGGAAACGGGTGCTGGAGATCGCCACCACGCTGGCGCTCGACCCCAAGGTCCTGCTGCTCGATGAGCCGATGGCCGGCATGGGGCATGAAGATGTCGGGACCGTCACGGAGATCATCCGTTCGGTTGCCAGGGACCGCGCGGTGCTGATGGTCGAGCATAATCTCACCGTCGTCGCGGATCTGTGCGACTGGATCACCGTGCTTCAGCGCGGCGAGATCCTCGCCGCCGGCGACTACGAAACCGTCAGCCGGGACGAGCGGGTCAGGATCGCCTATATGGGGACGGAGCATGACTAGCGCCGCGCCCTTGCTCGCGGTCCGGGAGCTCCATGCCTGGTATGGCGAGAGTCATGCGCTTCACGGCGTCGATCTCGACGTCTTCGCGGGAGAGACGGTGACGCTGCTCGGCCGCAACGGAGTCGGCAAGACGACGACCTTGCGTGCCATCATCGGCCTCATCCGCAAGCGCACCGGCGAGATCGCGTTCGATGGCCACGATCTGATGCGCCTGCCGCTTCATCGCACGGCGCATGCCGGCATCGGCTTCGTGCCGGAGGAACGCGGCATCTTCTCGACCCTCACCGTGGACGAGAACCTGGTTCTGCCACCGGTCGTGGCGGCGGGCGGCATGAGCCTCGAGGAGATCTTCGTGCTGTTCCCCAACCTGAAGGAGCGCCGGAACAGCCCCGGCACCAAGCTCTCCGGCGGCGAGCAGCAGATGCTGGCGATCGCGCGCATGCTGCGGACCGGTGTCAAGGTCCTGCTGCTCGACGAGCCGACCGAAGGCCTGGCGCCGGTCATCGTGCAGCGCATCGGCGAACTGCTGGCCGCGTTGAAACAACGCGGCATGACGATCCTGCTGGTGGAGCAGAACTTCCGCTTCGCCAGCCGCATCGCCGACCGCTTCTATCTGATGGAGCACGGCAAGGTGATCGCGGGATTCCCGGTCGGCGAGATCGACGATCGCATGACCCAGCTCCACGAAGTTCTGGGCGTGTAACGCGATGACGACCATCCTCGGCATCCCGATCCAGGCGTTCCTCGGCCAGCTGCTGGTCGGCCTGATCAACGGTTCGTTCTATGCGATGCTGAGCCTCGGCCTTGCCGTCATATTCGGCCTGCTGCGCGTCATCAATTTCGCGCATGGCGCCCAATATATGCTGGGCGCCTTCGTCGGCTACCTGCTCCTGGTTCATCTCGGCATCGGATACTGGCCGGCGCTGATCCTGGCGCCGCTGATCGTCGGCCTGACCGGAATCGTCATCGAACGAGTCGCTCTCTCCAGGCTGTACGATGTCGACCCGCTCTATGGCCTGCTTTTCACCTTCGGCCTGTCCTTGGTGATCGAGGGGATCTTCCGGTACTATTTCGGCGTTTCGGGCAATCCTTATGCCGTGCCGCCGCTGTTGGCCGGCGGGACCAATCTCGGCTTCATGTTCCTGCCCAACTATCGCGGTTGGGTGGTGATCGCCTCGCTCATCCTCTGTCTTGGAACCTGGTTTGCGATCGAGAAGACCAAGCTCGGTTCCTATCTCAGGGCCGCGACGGAAAACCGGAGCCTGGTGCAGGCCTTCGGCGTCAACGTTCCCTTGCTTTTGACGTTGACCTACGGCCTCGGCTCGGCGCTCGCGGGCATCGCCGGAATTCTGGCGGCGCCGGTTTATCAGGTCAGTCCGCTCATGGGATCCAATCTCATCATCGTGGTGTTCGCCGTCGTGGTGGTTGGCGGCATGGGGTCGATCCTCGGCGCGATCGTCACCGGCTACATGCTGGGCCTGGCCGAGGGGTTGACCAAGGTCTTCTATCCCGAGGCATCCAGCATCGTCATCTTCGTGATCATGGCGGTCGTCCTGTTGGTCTGGCCCGCCGGCCTGTTCGGAAAGGACGCGTGAGATGGCCGAGTTGACCTTGCAGGAGACGCGCAGGCAAACGACCGGCCGGTTGGAGCGCGTGCTGATCGTACTGGGCATTCTGGCGCTGCTGGCGGCGCCGTTCCTCGTCTATCCGATCTTCCTCATGAACATGCTGTGCTTTGCGCTGTTCGCCTGCGCCTTCAACCTGCTGCTCGGCTATACCGGGCTCCTGTCGTTCGGCCACGCCGCCTTCTTCGGCGGCGCGGCCTATTTCACCGCCCATGCCGCAAAGGTCTGGGATTGGCCGCCGGAGGCGGCGATCCTGGTCGGCGTCGTCGGCGCTGCCTTGCTTGGTGCGGTGATCGGATTCTTTGCCATCCGCCGGCAGGGGATCTATTTCGCCATGATCACGCTGGCGCTGTCGCAGATGTTCTTCTTCTTCTGTCTCCAGTCGTCCTTCACCGGCGGCGAGGACGGCATCCAGGGCGTGCCGCGCGGGATGCTGTTCGGCGCGATCGATCTGCAGGGGCCGCTGAACATATATTATTTCGTGCTCGCCGTTTTCCTGCTCGGCGTGTTCGCGATCTGGCGCATCGTCAACTCGCCGTTCGGGATGATCCTGCGCTCGATCCGCGAGAACGAGAGGCGCGCCATCTCCCTCGGCTACTCGGTCGCCAACTACAAGCTCGCCGCCTTCGTCATGTCGGCGGCGCTCGCCGGACTGGCTGGCGGGTTGAAGGCGATCGTGTTCCAGTTCGCGACGCTGACCGACGTCGCCTGGCAGATGTCGGGCGAGGTGATTCTGATGACCCTGCTCGGCGGGATCGGCACCATGATCGGACCGGCCATCGGCGCCGGCCTGGTGATCGCGCTGCAGAACATGCTTGCGACCTCGGAGTTCCCCGTGACTATCGCCACCGGCCTCATCTTCATGGTCTGCGTGCTCGTGTTCCGCCGCGGCATCGTCGGTGAGATTTATGCCCGGCTGACGGGCCGGGCAAAGCGCTGACCAGGCGACTTGTCAGCGCCGGTACACATCGGTGCTGAGATATTTGAGGCCGGAATCCACCAGCAGGGTGGCGACGCTCGCGTTCGGCCCCAGGCGCCCTCCCACCCGAATGGCTGCGATGACATTCGCGCCGGACGACGTGCCCGCGAACAGCCCTTCCTCGCGCGCGAGGCGCCGTGCCATCGCCTCGGCATCGGCGGTCGGAACGGGGATGATCTCATCCACCAGGCCCGCATCCCACAGCGGCGGCGCGTAGCCGATGCCGATCCCTTCGATCTTGTGCGCGCCGGGCGAGCCGCCGGACAGGACCGGGGACTCGCCCGGTTCGACCGCGATGATCTTGATCACCGGATTGTAACGCCGCAGCACGGCCGCCACGCCGCGCAACGACGCCATGGTTCCGATCGACTGGACGAATGCATCCACCGTGCCGCCCGATTGCCGCCAGATCTCCTCGCCCATGGGATGATAGCCGGCAATGCTGTCGGCGTTGTTGAGCTGGTCGGTCCAGTAGGTGCGTGGCTGCCGGCCGATCTCCCTGGCGGTTTCGATCATGTCCAGGAAGAGCTTCTTGGTGAATTTTCCGCCTTCGCTCTCCACCAGCGTCAGTTCCGCGCCGAATGCGGCCATCTGTGTCAGCTTCTCCGCGCTGAAGGCGGTGGAGGTGACGATGCGCAGGCGGTAGCCCTTCGCCGCGCAGACCAAGGCGAGCGACGCGCCGGTGCTGCCGCCGGTATATTCGACGACGGTATCGCCCGGCCGCAATCTGCCGTCGCTCTCGGCGCGCGCGATCATCGCTTGCGCCATGCGGTCCTTCATGCTGCCGGTGGGGTTCTGTCCTTCGACCTTCACGAAGATCCTGGCGCAGCCCGGCGGCACGATTCTTCGCAGCTCCACCAGCGGCGTATTGCCGATCGCCTCCAGGACGGAGTTGCTGATGCCCATGATCGATCCCCTTATTTCCCGCCGCTCCGCCGCCGCGCCAGCCACGCCTTGAGCGCGACGGCGTTGTTGTGGCGCTCGTCCTTGGCCGCGTAAAGCAGGGTGACCGGACCCTTGCGCAGATGGCCGCGCAGTTCTTTCACGGCCGCCTGCGCCGCCGGTTCTTCCAGCTCGGCGGCATAGGCGGCGCGGAACGCATCCCAGTCCTCCGGGCGCCCGTGGAAACGCTTGCGCAGCGCATGGCTGGGCGCGATGTCCTTGAGCCAGAGGTCGATCCCGGCCTTGTGTTTGGCAATGCCGCGCGGCCACAGCCGGTCGACCAGGATGCGCGTTCCGTCGCGCGCGCTGGCTGGCTCATAGACCCGTTTCAATGCCGGCGCCTTCATCTGCGGCCTTTCCATGTATCTACATTTAATGTATATACATTGAATTATGACCACGCAACCCCGAAAGACCCTGCGCACCGATGCCCGCGCCCTGGTCGAGAGCTGCGCCGGCTGGAACAGCCGGCTGGCCGCCCGCCGCATCACCCAGTTCCTGGATGGCGAGCTGGCGGAATGCGGCCTCGGCGTGGCGCAGCTTGGCCTGATGGCGCAGATCGCGGCGGCGGCCGACGACACGCTGGGCGCCCTGGCGCGCACGACCGGCCTCGAGCAATCGACGCTCTCGCGCAACCTGCGCACGCTCGAGGGGCAGGGGCTGATCGAGATCGCGGTGGTGGAGAGCGACCTCAGGCGCCGCGCGGTGTGGCTGACCGAGACCGGCGCCCGCCGGCTGGAGGCTGCCATCCCGCTCTGGCGCAAAGCGCACGCCAAGCTGGCGCGGCGGCTCTCGCCCGGCTTGCCGCGGCGCCTGGCGGAGGAAGCGGAGGCGCTGGTCGAAGCGTGAGCGCGCTACGCCGCTTCCGTCGTCTCGGCGATGGGTTGCGGCGCGAGATTCGCCTTGCCGCGGTTCTTGCGCCAGCCGGCGGGCGGCAACCCGAACTCGCGCTTGAAGGCGCGGCTGAAGGCGGCCTCGGACTCGTAGCCGACCTGGGCCGCGATGGCGGCGAGCGAACCGCTTCCGCTCAGCATTTCCTGCGCGGCGATCCGCAGCCGCCAGCGCGTCAGGTACTGCATGGGCGGCTCTTCCATCAGCTCGGTGAAGCGCTGCGCCAGCGCGGAGCGGGAGAGGCCGACCTTGCGCGCCAGCTCATCGACGGTCCAGTCGTGGGCCGGCTGGGCATGCAGCAGCGACAGCGCGCGGCCGACGAACCGGTCGCGCACGCCGGCCAGCCAGCCCTTGCGATCCGGCGGCAGCGCATCGATGCAGCGCCGCACCGCTTCGACGAACAGCAGCTCGGACAGCCGGGCGAGGATGGCCGCGCTGCCCGGACGCCAGCGGGCCGCTTCGGTCGCGGCGAACTGCATCGAGGATTCAAGCCAAGCCGAGCGCGGATCGTTGCGCATGTCGACCTTGAACAGGCGCGGCAGCGCCGACAGGATCGGATTGCCCAGCACATCGTCGCAGGCCAGGAACCCGCACACCATGCGCGTCGGCGCACCGCCGCCGCCGTAATTGAGCTTCATCACCTCGCCCGGCGCCGTCTCCAACTGGCTGGCCAGCAGCGGCGCCGCCGGCACGGGCACAAGATCGAGTGCGCTGCCGAGGATATTCGTCTCGCCCTGTGGCGCCACCAGCAGCTCGCCGGCATGCAGCAGAATCGCCGAACCGGGATCGTCGGGCAGGTGTACCCAGCAGCTTCCCTCGGTGATGAGGTGATAGGACACCACCCGCTCCGAGCGCGGCAGGTAGGCCGTGCAGAGCGCGGATTCGGTCTGGCTGATCACGCACCACGGCGCGGTGAACTCGCCGTTCAAATAGACCGCGCCGCCCATGCGCACGTGGCGCAGGACATCCGAAACAGCATCCATGGGTCAGTCCGTCGGTTAAGGCGTCCCGCGCAAGAGATCTGGACGCCCGGTCATTTCTAAATTCGGCGTGTGCGGAGATACTCTTACTCAGAGGAGATTGCAACAGTGCGCCGTCTGTGGCCCCCATCCGAGCGAGGGCAGCGGGACCGCATTCCTGCATCGACACAAGTTTCCTCAATCATCTCAGTGGGAGCACCAATATGTCTGCGGTCACGTCGCTTTCCTCGCCCGCCATCGATCTTGCCGCGGCGAAGAGCCGCCAGCGGGCGGCCTGGTCCGCCGGCAACTATGCTGTGGTCGGCACCACCTTGCAGATCGTCGGCGAGACCCTGTGCGAAGCGCTCGACCTGCGGGCCGGCGCGCGCGTGCTCGACGTCGCCGCCGGCAATGGCAACGCCACGCTTGCCGCCGCGCGGCGGTGGTGCGAGGTGACCTCGACCGATTATGTGACCGCGCTGCTCGAATCCGGCCGCGTGCGCGCGGAGGCCGAAGGCCACCAGGTCCGGTTCCAGGAAGCCGACGCCGAGAACCTGCCGTTCCCCGACGCCTCGTTCGACGCCGTGATGTCGACCTTCGGCGTGATGTTCACGCCGATGCAGGGCAAGGCGGCGAGCGAGCTGCTGCGCGTCTGCAAGCCCGGCGGCCGGATCGGCCTCGCCAACTGGACGCCGGAGAGCTTCATCGGACAGGTGTTCAAGATTGTCGGCAAATACTTGCCGCCCGCCCCGGGCATCAAGTCGCCGAGCCTGTGGGGCACGCGCGCAAGGCTGGAGGAGCTGTTCACCCCCGGCGCGCGTGCGATCCGCACCACCAGCCGCGAATTCGTCTTCCGCTATCGCTCGGCGGCCCATTGGCTCGAGGTGTTCCGCACCTATTACGGCCCGATCAACAAGGCCTATGGCGCGCTCGATGCCGGCAAGCAGGACGCCTTCACCGCGGACCTGATCGATCTGATGGAGAGCCGCAACCGCTCCGGCGATCGCACGCTCGTGCTGCCGAGCGAATATCTGGAAGTCGTGATCGAGCGGCAATGATTTTGGAAGTTCTGCGCAGAAACCAAGGAAGGACATCATGAGTCACGGTAAGGATTACAAAGGCAGCTGCTTCTGCGGCGCGGTGCAGTTCACGGTGAGCGGCGAGCCGGCCGGCATGGGCTATTGCCACTGCGAGTCGTGCCGCAGCTGGTCGGCGGGACCGGTCAACGCGTTCACATTGTGGAATCCGAGCGCGGTGCGCGTGACCAGCGGCGCCGACAAGATCGGCACCTACAACAAGACGCCGCACTCCTACCGCAAATGGTGCAAGACCTGCGGCGGCCATATTTTCACCGAGCATCCGGGCATGGGGCTGACCGACGTCTACGCGGCCACCATTCCCGGCTTCCCGTACCAGGCCGGCGTGCATGTCAACTATCAGGAGACCAAGCTGCCCATGAAGGACGGGCTGCCGAAACTGCAGGATCTCCCGAAGGAAATGGGTGGTTCGGGCGTCGCCGTCGCGGAATAGCGACGGATCGTCCGCACGGGCGCTCCCGCCGCCGTCCTGCCTTCGCGTCCCCACGGAAGGACGGCGGCGGAGCCGCCGAGCGAGTGGCCTCGAATCCCTCGCTACGGCTCCAGGCCGTCGAACACGGGCGTGTTCGGTCCGCCCGGCTGGCGGTTCACCCGCCGTCGCTTGCGCGGATCGAAACTGATATGGACGCAGCGGTTCTCTTCGTAGATCAGCTGATCGAACTCCAGCTCGCTGTCGCGGATCCGCTTCGCGGCATCCAGGTCGGCAAGTCCCTCGACATGGAAATCGGCGGCATGGCCGAGCGAGTGCGCGGAGGTCTTCGAACCGCCCACCGCCTCGTTCACCTGCGGATTGCGGTAGCCGCTGGTGATCTTGATCGGATGATCGAACAGCGCCAGCACCGCCTCCATCCGCGCCGCCAGATTTCGCAGGTTCACCAGATGCTCCGGCGTCGGTGCGTTGTCGATCCCGTGCGAGTCCGCGGCATCCGAACGGGTGAACTGCTCCAGCGAGAAATGTGGACTGAGCTGCATGACCCCCTCCGCTCACCAGCTTCGGCTACAGGATAGCCACGGCGCGGTGGAGTCCAAAGCGGAATATCGATCTGGCCCTGCCAGCCAAGTGCGCCGTTTCCGTCTTGACGGGCAAGCCCCGACAATTATATAGATGATAAGCAATATAGCTGATAGGAAATATATGGCGCTCGCATCCGCCGGGCATCTCGACCGGGTCTTCGCCGCGCTTGCCGATCCGACACGCCGCGCGATCCTGGCGCGGCTGGCGGGCGGCGAAGCGACGGTGAACGAGCTGGTCGCGCCGTTCGATCTCAGCCAGCCCACCATCTCCAAGCACCTGAAGGTGCTGGAGGGCGCCGGGCTGGTGTCGCGCGGCCGCAATGCGCAGTTCCGCCCGGTGCGCATCAACGCCGCGCCGCTGGAGCGTGCCGCGCGCTGGATCGGCGACTATCAACGCTGCTGGGAGGAGAGCCTCGATCAGCTCGACACCTATGTGAGGGAATTGGGACGGAAGGAGAAGCTGCATGCCGGCAAGCGGAAAAAGCGGTGAGTCGGTCGCGGACCGCACCTTTGTCATCACGCGCCACTACGAGGCGCCGTCGCGGTTGCTGTTCACTGCCTGGAGCAAGCCGGAGCATCTGATGAAATGGTTCGGCCCCAAGGGCTGGCCGGTCACGATGTGCGAGGTGGATTTCCGCGAGGGTGGGCGCTTCCGCATGGCCATGACGGGTCCCAGCGGCAAACAGGATACGCCGTTCGGCGGCCAGTATCTCGAGATCCTGCCGAACCGGAAGATCGTCTATGACAATGCGTTCGAGACGCCGGGCTCGCCGAAGATGATCACGACCATCTCATTCGACGAGGCGGGCGGACGAACCACGCTCGTCGCCAGCACTTTGTTCGAGTCCATCGCCATGAAGAAAGAGTATCTCGGCATGGGCTTCGAACAGGGCTTCGGATCCGGGCTCGACCAGCTCGGCGATCTCGCCGCCGCGATGCGCGCGCAGGAGCGGCCATGAGAAGGCTCGTGGTGGCGGAACTCCTCACCCTGGAGGGAATCATGGAGGCGCCCGGCGGCGAGCCAGGGCATCCGCACACCGGCTGGGCGGTCGATTCATGGGCGAGGAGCAGGTCCAATACAAGCTCGAGGAAGCGCTGGAAGCGGGCTCGCTGCTCATTGGGCGCATCACGTATGAATCCTTTGCGGAAGGCTGGTCCACGCGCACCGGCCCCTTCGCCGACAAGATGAATTCCATGCCAAAGCATGTCGTCTCCACGACCTTGCGGAATCCCGCCTGGACCAATTCCGCCGTGCTGGGCAACGACACCCGCGGAGAAATCGCCCGGCTCAAGCAGCAGCAAGGCGGCCCCATCCTGGTCGCGGGCAGCCGGACCCTGGTGCATATGCTGATGGAACATGACCTGGTCGATGAATACCGGCTCATGATCTTTCCGGTGCTGGTCGGCAGCGGCCGGCGCCTGTTTCCCGAGACGACGCGCAAGACCACGCTGCGCCTGGCAGGCACGCGCGCCTTCGAAAACGGCGTGGTGGTCGATACCGGGCTCCGGAAGCGATTGACCGGCGCGCTTGCAACGATCGCGGGCGAGTAGGAAGCTGACAGCGGATAGCGCATGGACCGCCAGCCGCATGCTAGAGCAATTGTCATTTGCGGGTCTCGAAGCCGCGCCGCGTGGAACCGATTGCGTGTTCTTCGCGATCTTTCCGGACCCGGAAGCCGCGGCGCGCATCGCGCAGCTCGCACAGCGTTTGCACAACGCGCACGGACTGAAGGGCACTCCCCTTGCCGCAAGGCGCTTCCACGTTTCCCTGCACCATGTCGCGGACCATTTGCCGCCGAATGTCGTCGCGACGGCGAGCGAAGCCGTCGCGCGCATTGCAATGCCGCCGTTCCGAATTGAGCTCGATCATGCGAAGAGCCTGGGCCGCAACGGGCACAGCCGGCCGTTCGTGCTATGTGGCGGCGATGGCGTCGCGGGGCTGGTGCGGTTTCAGCACATGCTGGCCGTGGCGATGGAAGGAGCGGGGCTCGGCCGCTGGATTGGGCCGAGCTGGCTGCCGCACCTGACGCTGCTTTACGGCGACCGCGAGATCACAGACGAGGCGATCGAGCCGGTCGGCTGGGTCGCCCGCGAATTCGTGCTCGTCCACAGCCTGCTCGGCCGCAATCGATATGTTCCGCTCGCGCGCTGGCCGCTCAGCGGCTGATGATCATGGCGTATGAGGCGATGAACCGGCAGCAGGGAGCGATATCATGACCGAACGGTACCCAGCGAAACGAACCGGCCTCCTGTTCGTCGATCCCTACAACGACTTCCTGTCGGAGGGCGGCAAGCTCTGGCCGATGCTGAAGGAAGTCGCGACCGAGGTCGGGTTGCTCGGCAATCTGCGCGCGATCGTCGACGCGGCCCGCAAGGCGGGGGTTCGGGTGTTCGTGGTGCCGCATCGCCGCTGGGAGCCGGGTGACTATGAAAATTGGGATCATCCGAATCCGACTCAACGCGCGGTCCAGAAGCGGCAGACCTTCGCTAGGGGAAGCTGGGGCGGGGAGTGGCATCCAGACTTCGCGCCGCGGGCAGGCGATATTGTCATCAAGGAGCATTGGGGCCAAAGCGGATTTGCCAACACCGACCTTGATTTTCACCTGAAGCAGCAGGGCATCACGCACGTCATCGTCATCGGCCTGCTCGCCAACACCTGCATCGAATCGACCAGCCGCTTTGCGATGGAGCTTGGCTACCACGTGACCCTGGTGCGCGACGCCACCGCCGCCTTCACGAAGGCGATGATGCACGCCGCGCACGATCTGAACGGGCCGACCTTTGCCCACGCAATCCTGAAGACCGACGAGGTGGTTGCCGCCCTCTCCGGCATCAGCGATTGACCATCTCCATCATGCCCGCCGCATAGCGTTGGCCGGACGCGGCGCCCTTGGGCGCGATGCTCTCGATCGCCGCGAGGTCGGCGGGCGTGAGGCTCACATCGACCGCCCGCGCATTCTCCTCGAGGCGGGCGATGCTGCTGGTCCCCGGAATCGGCACGACGTCCTCGGCCCGGGCCAGCAGCCAGGCGAGCGCGAGCTGCGAGGGCGTGCAGCCCTTCTTGCGCGCGAGGGACATCACGTGGTCCACCAAGGCAAGGTTCTTGGCGAAATTCTCGCCCTGGAAGCGGGGCGAACCACGGCGCCAATCGTCCGGCGCCAGATCCTCCAGGCGCTTGAAGCGGCCGGCCAGGAAGCCGCGGCCGAGCGGGCTGTAAGGCACGAACCCGATGCCGAGTTCCCGCACCGTCGGCAGCACCTCGTCCTCGGGATCGCGGCTCCACAGCGAATATTCCGTCTGGATGGCGGCGATCGGATGAACCTTGTGCGCGCGCCGGATGGTGGCGGCCCCCGCCTCGGACAGGCCGAGATGGCGCACCTTGCCCGCGCGGACCAGCTCGGCCATCGCACCGACCGTCTCCTCGATCGGAACATTGGGGTCCACGCGGTGCAGGTAGTAGAGGTCGATATGTTCGACCCCCAGGCGCTGGAGCGAGGTGTCGCACGATTTGCGCACGTTCTCGGGCCGGCCATCGATGCCGCCGGTCCTGGACGCACTTGAGGTTGCTTCAACGAAGCCGAACTTGGTCGCCAGCTCCGCCTTGTCGCGCCGGCCCTTCAGCGCCTTGCCGACCTTCAGCTCGGAATCGCCATAGATATTGGCGGTATCGAGGAACGTCACCCCCAGATCGAGCGCGCGGTGAATCAGCGCGACCGCCTCGTCGTCGTTGCGGATGGCACTGCTGTAGATGTCCGCGATCCCGAGGCTCATGCAGCCCAATCCCAGCGCGGAAACGGAAAGGCCCTGGCGGCCGAGCGTGCGTCGTTCCATGGCGGATACTCCAGGTAAATGTTGGTTCGCATTTACCTGGGTACGCGCAGCACGCCCGTCAACGGAGACTATCGAGGTGTCGGCCGAGGTATCGGCTCGAGGACGGCTAACCCCGGGCTGCCCGCTGCAATTCCGCGATGTCGATCTTGATCATTTTCAGCATCGCTTCCATGACGCGCTTGGATGTCGCCGGATCGGGATCGTTCAGCAACTCCATCAGGGCGGTCGGGACAATCTGCCAAGATAGGCCGAACTTGTCCTTGAGCCAGCCGCAATGGTCGGGCTTTCCACCGCCGGCGGTCAGCTTCTCCCAAAGCTCGTCCACCTCCTCCTGGGTCTTGCAATCGACCACGAACGAGATCGCCTCGGTGAACTTGAAATGCGGGCCGCCGTTCAAGGCCGTGAATTGCTGGCCCTCCAGCTCGAACGTGGCGGTCATGACGCTGCCCTTGGGCCCAGGGCCGGCATCGCCGTAGCGCACCACTTTCCCGACCTTCGAATTCTTGAAGATGGAGACGTAGAAATTCATTGCCTCTTCGGCCTGGGTGTCGAACCACAGGAACGGATGGATCTTCTGCATGGCGCTTCCTCGTTGGTGCCCAGCGCGATCTGCTGAGCGGGCCCTAAGCGAAATCCTCGGCGGTGAACAGCGGGCGGATTTCGACGTCGGTGATCTCGCTGTGCGGATTGGGGCAGCGTTTCAGCCATTCCACCGCCTCGTCCATGGACTTGACCTGCCACAGCCAATAGCCGGCGATCAGCTCCTTGGTCTCGGTGAAAGGCCCGTCGATCACGGTGCGGTTCTTGCCGGCGAAGCGGACACGCTTGCCTTTCGAGGTCGGGTGCAGGCCGGCGCCGTCCAGCATGATGCCGGCCTTCTGCAGTTCCTCGTTGTACTGCCCCATGTCGGCCAGCAATTGCTGGCTCGGCATCTTGCCGGCTTCGGAATCCTTGCTCGCCTTCACAATGACCATGACTTTCATGGATTTATCTCCTTCGGGTTCGGTTTGTGCCCTAAGGACGAACTGGAGCAGCCGGCCCCGACATCGGCCTGAGAAATTTTTGTGACGCCCGCCTAGCGGCGCTGCAGCGCCGCCTCGAGCTGGTCCAGCAGGATACGAGTGCCCCG
>DASYRS010000281.1:0-20188 GCA_036004205.1 Dongiaceae bacterium | reverse complement strand
ATCGCGGTCTACAATCGGACCCAGGAAACCACCGCGAAGTTCCATGCCAATGCCGGTGCGCTTGCAAGTCGCATCGTTCCGTGCAATTCGCCGAGCGAGTTCGCCGCTTCCATCCGGCGACCTCGCCCCGTCATCATCATGGTGACGGCGGGCGATCCGGTCGATCAGCAGATCGCGGCGCTGCGCCCGCTGCTGTCGGCGGACGACATCTTCATCGACGCGGGCAATGCCAATTTCCGCGACACGATGCGGCGCTCTTCGGAATTCGACGGATCGGGCCTTGCTTTCATGGGCATCGGCGTTTCCGGCGGCGAGGAGGGCGCGCGCCACGGGCCGTCGATCATGGCCGGCGGATTGCAGGCGTCGTATGCGCGGGTCGAGAAGGTGCTGACGGCGATCGCCGCGAAATACCGGGACGATGCCTGTTGCGCCTGGCTCGGCAACAACGGCGCCGGCCATTTCGTCAAGACCATCCACAACGGCATCGAATATGCCGACATGCAGATGATCGCCGAGATCTACGGCATCCTGCGCAATGGCCTGGGGCTCGGCGCGGCGGAGATCGGCGACATCTTCGCACGCTGGAACAAGGGCCGGCTCAACTCCTATCTGATCGAGGTCACCGCGGCCGTGCTGGCGGCCAAGGATGCCAAGACCGGCTCGCCGGCGGTCGACGTCATCCTCGACCGGGCGGGCCAGAAGGGGACCGGGCGCTGGTCGGTGATCGAAGCGCAGAATCTCGGCGTGCCGGCGATGGCGATCGAGGCCGCGGTCGCGGCGCGCAATCTGTCGGCGCTCAAGTCGGAGCGCGAGGAAGCGGACAAGATCTATGCGCTGCCGCAGGCGCGCCTGACGCCGGCCGATCGCAAGGCCTTCATCGACCAGCTCGAATTCGCGCTCTATGCCGGCAAGCTCTCGGCCTATGCGCAGGGCTTCGCGGTCATGGAAGCGGCCTCGCGGGAATTCTCCTGGAGCCTGCCGATGGCGACGATCGCGCGGATCTGGCGGGCGGGCTGCATCATCCGCTCGCAGTTCCTCGACGCCATCGCATCGGCCTTCCCCGCGTCGGGACGGCTCAGCAACCTGCTGGTCGCGCCCGAGTTCGTCGGCAAGATGAAGGAATCGGTGCCGTCCTTGCGGCGGATCGTTGCCGATGCGGCGCAATGTGGCCTGCCGGTTCCAGCCCTGTCCTCGTCCCTGGCCTATTTCGACAGCTACCGGCTTGGCCGCGGCACCGCGAATCTGATCCAGGCCCAGCGCGACTATTTCGGCGCGCACGGCTTCGAGCGCATCGGCGAGACCGGGGCGCATCACGGCCCCTGGAGCGGATCGGCCTAGCCGCCGATTCCCGACGCGTTCAATCTCGATTAGGCCAGCACCTGGAACTGGCTGAGGATCCAGTAGATCTCCGCCGCCAGCGCCGCCACGACAAACGCCCCGTGATAGCGCCGGTCGGCGATGAACATCGCGGCGATCGAGAGCGCGCATAGAACGCCCTGGCGAATCGGGTATCCGAGGCCGTATGTGCTGAAATGCTCGAGACCCTTGATGGCGGTGTCGAGCAGGTCGGCCAGGAACAGCGCGCCGAGCAATCCGTAGAACCACTTCTGCCGCGAATGAAAATACTCGGCAAAGCCCGAATATTCATCCATGCGATCGGGGAATAGGAGGGCGCAGACGAAGAAGAACAAGGCGGCGTAGCAGATGACGAAGACGTAGATTTCGAAGGTCCAGACCTCGATCCGCTGGAGGCCGAACTCGAACCACCAGAAATGCACGATCGCCAGCAGCAGGAACAGCGCCCAGCCGAGATGCACGAGATAGATCCGGTCGCGCACCGGATGCTGCACGAAGCGCGCGAGGCCGGTCAGGAGCCGCGTCACGCTGAGGCCGGTCACGATCCCGATGATGATCCGGATATGGATGAACTGGTCGTGGGCCAGTTGCGGGTCCATGGGTCTTGCTCCCTGAGCCTCCAATGCTCGCATGATACACGAGAATGTGGGCTGGATGCCGGCGGGAACATGCCGCCACGGCACCTGTTTCCTATAACGCGTCCCCCTGCCGTGCGAGGCTCCCATGCAACGACCATTGGACATCGCCTTCCGCGACCTCGATCCCTCCGACTATCTGAAAAACCTGGTTCAGGAACGTGCCGAACGGCTGGAGAAATTCCATCCGCGCATCATCGGCTGCCGCGTGGTGATCGAAGCGCCGCACCGCAGCGCGGAGGGCCACCACCCGCCGCTCGGCATCTCGGTCGAGGTCGACATCCCCGGCCGTCCGCGCATCGTCGCCAAGGATGCGGAGCCGCAGCGCACGCGCAAGGGCGATCATCTCGCCGCCATCAATCGCGCGTTCGAGGCGGTCGAGCGCCAGCTCGAGCAGCTCAGCGACAAGCAGCACGGCGAGGTCAAGCGTCACGACAACGCCCGCCAGACCGGCAGCGTCGCGCGGCTGTTTGCCGAGCAGGGCCATGGCTTCATCGAAATCGCCGGCGGACCGGAGCTCTATTTCACCCGCAACGCGGTGATCGGCGGCAGCTTCGGCGACCTGAAGGTCGGAACGATGGTGCAGGTGACGGAGGCGGCCAGCGAAGGCCCGATGGGCCCGCAGGCCAGCTCCGTCGAAATCCTGGGGGGCGAACGGCGCGGCTGAGACTCGTTGCTCGCCTGATTCGAATCTCCGAACGACTCCAGAGCGATATGCGCGACTCGGCGTAGCGCGTTACGGTCTCTTGACGGTGCAACAATTCCTTAATGTGTGGGTTGCACACTGAGATGCCGACAACCGGTCCGAGGTGTGGCGCGCGATGTTCCACCTGCTGTTGACCACCTGCTTCGCAGGTATCCTGTGTTACGCCAGTCAGCCGGAGGTGCCCTACGCCTCGGCGGAGCGGTGCCTGCAGCAGGGTGCGATCCTGTCCGGCCTCGCCCGCGCGCGCCTCAACTTCCCCCGGATGCCGCAGACCTCCCGCATCGTCTGCTCCGACGCCGATGGCTCCACGGAGACCGCCTATGTCGGGCGCGCCGATGCCGAGCCGCCGGTCTTTCCCGAGGACGCGACCAGCCTTCCCAGCATCGATTGAGCGGCTTGCGCTTCGGCCCTGCGCGGCCCATGTAGTCTATGTTCGACAGGTATCGAATATAGCCCCACTGGCCGCAGGCTCTTGAATGATCCCATTCTCGGTTCTCGATCTCTCGCCGATCGTGGAGGGCGCGAGCGCGGCGGACGCGCTGCGCAACTCAGCCGATCTTGCGCGTCATGCCGAGGCGCTGGGCTACCGGCGCTATTGGCTGGCGGAACATCACAACATGCCTGGCATCGCCAGCGCCGCGACCGCCGTGGTGATCGGGCATGTCGCGGCCGGGACCAGGACCATTCGCGTCGGATCGGGCGGCATCATGCTGCCGAACCACGCCCCGCTGGTGATCGCCGAGCAGTTCGGGACGCTGGAATCCCTATTCCCGGGCCGCATCGATCTCGGCCTCGGCCGCGCACCCGGCACCGACATGACGACCGCGCGCGCCTTGCGCCGCGACCTCGCGACCGATCCCGACCGGTTCCCGCAGGACGTCGTGGAGCTGCGTGCCTATCTCTCGCCCGCCGTGCCGGGGCAGCGGATCCGCGCGGTCCCCGGCGAGGGGCTGAAGGTACCGATCTGGCTCCTGGGCTCCAGCCTGTTCAGCGCGCAGCTCGCGGCGATGCTCGGCATGCCCTTCGCCTTCGCCTCGCATTTCGCGCCGGCGGACATGATGGCGGCGCTCGAGATCTATCGCAGCCGGTTCGAGCCGTCGGCGGAGCTGGACCGGCCGTACGCGATGCTCGGCGTCAACGTGATCGCGGCCGATACGGATGCCGAGGCGGAGCGGCTCTTCACCTCGCTGCAGCAGAGCTTTGTCAATCTGCGGCGCGGCCAGCCCGGCCGGCTGCCGCCGCCGATCGAGGACTTCGGCGGTTTCGCCTCGCCGGCGGAGCAGGCCCAACTCCGGCAGGCGCTGGCCTGTTCCTTCGTCGGCGGGCCGGACAGGGTGCGCGCCGGGCTTGCCGCCTTCATCGAGCGGACCGGCGCGGACGAGCTCATCCTCGGCGCTCACATCTTCGATCACGCCGCGCGCCTGCGCTCCTTCGCCATCGCGGCGGAGGTGCGCGATACGCTCGCGGCTGGCGCACGGCAAGGCGAGCGCTGAATCGTGTCGTGACAATCAGGAAGCGAAGAAAAGAAAACGGCGGCGAAGACTGAGGGGGAAGGGGAGTGCTTCGCCGCCGGGCCGCTGAGGGCAAGCGGCCGCATTCGCCCGATACAACCCCCGTTTGATTGGTTGGTTCCGCCCGCCTTGAAATTTTTTGCGGAATGACGCAGCCGCACCGCCGGTGGAACCCACCGGACAGCCGCTGGTTTGTTTGCAACCTAGCGATGGAGCTTATCGATGATTGCAGCCCGATCCGCTAAGGCCACGACGCGCCAGGAAGAATCCGAAGAGTTGCGGAAGCTGTATCCAGCTTCGGCGGATGTTGATCGGGTGCTGATCGCGTCGATCGATTCCTTTCCCGCCAGCGATCCGCCCGGCTGGATCGAGGTCAAAGCGCATCCGCTCGAGGAGAAAGCGCGCCCGGACCGGCGACGCTGACCGTCGCTCTCGTCCGGTTCACGAACCATTCATGTCGTTGCGGCAAAAATTCGCGCAATGACAGGGACGCGCGGTGATTCCTGGGTCACACGCGGTGGCACAGGTTCGGCGGTTTGTCACAGGCTGTTCTTGCTCGCGGTGTCAATTTTGATTGCCATGGGTGACCCATGGTCCTAACGTTTGTGCACTGCGATGGGCCAAGACGCGATGGGCCAGGATTGGGCAGACCCGTTCGATTGTCGGCTCGGCTGCTTCGCCCGCCGGCTTCGGGCGATGATGTGAACAGGGACTGACCGAGATCGCGGCGCTTTGCGATGCGAGGTGTTCCTGCGAGGGGAGGTGCGTTCGGTGGCCCACTATATAAGCGTGCTGATGCCGCTGAGCGCGGGTGGCTGGCGCGCCTTGTTCCCGGATATTCCTGGTTGTGAGGTCGAGGGTGAAAGCCTCGATGCCACGGTGCTGCGGGCGGCGGGCGCCCTGACCGAATGCGTCCAGAGCCGCTACGGCGACGGCCCGCCATCGCCGCGCGAACTGATCGAAATCAAGGCCGACGATCAGTGGGTGACGACCCACGCCATCGATTGGGCCAAGGCGGTCGTCACCATGGTGCCGCTGCGCGGCGACCACGTCGCCCACGCCCGACACGTCTGAATCCTCTAGCCCAAAGCCGGCAGCCCGCGCTCGCCGATTGCCGGAGCGCGCGGCAACGTGATATGCCGGCCCCAGTCCTTGGCGCACCTTAGTCATCGACGGACCGGAATGTCATTGGGGGCAATCATGCGATGGAGCGTTTTCGGCCATATCCCGGCAGCCTGGCGCCGCGGCGCGGCCGTGCTGGCTCTTTCCCTGACTGGCTTCATGGCGGGCTGTGCCAGCGCGCCGCCACCGCCGCAGGAGCCCTCGATCATCGGCCTGTGGCAGGCGCAGGAGATCGCAGGCGCCCCCGTTACCGGCGACAAGCCGATCACGTTCTCGCTCTATGGCGATGGCCGGGTTGTTGGGCGCGCCGGCTGCAACAACTACACGACCAGCTATAAGCGCGCCGGCACCGCCATCGCGTTCGGACCCATGATCAGCACCAAGATGGCCTGCGCGCCGGAGATCATGAGCCAGGAGCAGACCTACCTCACCACCCTCGCGGCCGCGACGCGCGCGGAGCGGCGCGCCGACGGCATGCTGGTGCTGACGACGGGCAGCGCGGCGCAGATCCTGTTCCGCCGCCAGGAAGCGGCCAGCTTGCAGGATGCACGCGCGCGCGGCATCGATTTCCGCGCCGTGGGCCAAGAGCCGGCCTGGGTGGTGGAGCTGAAGGACGGCGAGAAAATCACTGCCGTGCTGGATTACGGCGCGACCACGCTGGAGCTGCCGACGCCATCGGCGGAAAGCGCGGCGGACGGGACGGTGACCTACGATGCGAGCACGGACACCGACCATCTCGTGCTCGGCATCAAGCGCAAGACCTGCGTCGATGCCATGAGCGGGGAATCCCACGCTTCGACCGTCGACCTGATGGTCAATGACAAGCCGTATCACGGCTGCGGCGACTGGCTGGATTGAGGCCAGCCTGAAGAATTTCGCCGAACAACCTGCGGGTCGATACATCGGCGGGTAGGGTTGCGGCTGTAGCACACCAGGGCGATCAACTTTTCCGTGTCGGGACGATGGACCCGCCGCGCGGCCAGGAATACGCTCCGTCATATACGAGGGCAGACGGAGCTGGTCATGTCGCTCAACGCGACCGCAGGGGCCGTTCCATCCCATTCTAAATCGCCAACGGCCGGACCGGGGCGTGCCGACGCCGCTCCGCCGCTGCGGCCGGGCCGGGCGTCGGAGGAATCCATGGCAACATCGACGGCAACCAGTCGGGAACCTTGGCGCGTCCCGCTGCATCTGCTGGCCGCGTTCTGCCTTGCGATCCTGCTGGTGGTGATCGTTGGAACACTCGGCCGACAGACCTATCGCGGCGTGCAGGAAATCCTGCGCACCGTGGCGTTCGACGAGACCCGCTATATCCGCGATGCGCTGAGCGAAAAGGTCGAAGGCATCCTCGAGCCGGCGCAGAGCCACCTGGCATTGCTGGCGTACAGCAACCTGTCGCAGGCCGAAAGCTTGGGGCGCCGCTTGGCGGCACTGCCGCCGATTCTGGACGGGCTCAAGCGCAACAAGCTGATCGATTCCAGCTTTGTCGGCTACACGAACGGCGAGTTCATCCTGTTCCGGCCGCTGCGCGGCGCCCAAGACCGTGCGCGGTTCAGCGCGCCGGCCGATGCCGCGCTTCTGGTGCAGGCGATCACGCGCGATCCCGCGGGCGTCATGCTGGGTACGTATCAGTTCTTCGATGCCGACGGACATCTGCTGGATTCGATCTTCAAGCCGGACTATCGCTTCGATCCCCGAACCAGGCCGTGGTACAAGGCGGTCGGCCGCGACGGGACCGATATCCTGACCGATCCATATCCTTTCTTCACGACCAATGCGGTCGGCGCGACGATGGCGCGACTGTCGGCGGACGGCGCCGCGACGGTCGGTCTCGATGTCACGCTGCAGTCGCTCGCGAACGCGCTCGACGATCTGCGCATCACGCCGTCGACGGAAATCGCGGTGGTTGACAAGACCCAGCACGTCGTCGGCTATCGCGACGCTTCCAAGATGATCGCCCCCGCGGAAGGCGGCGGCCTGCGGTTGACCATCATCGACGAGATCGGTGTTCCGGTTCTGGCGCGTGCTCCCTCGGTATTCGGCCGTGGCGAGGGCCGCGGCGAACTCACGGTCGACGGCCGCGGCTGGCAGGTCTTGCGTGCCAACATTCCGACCCGGGCGGCCCAGGCGCTGACCTTGTTCATTGCGATTCCGAACGACGAGCTGTTCACGGCCGCGCGCGCGATCGTCGGCCGCCAGATCGTGATCGGCATTGTCATCCTGCTGGCGGCGATCGCGATCGGCTGGTGGGGCGCCCGGCGCCTGACTCGGCCCCTGCATCTGCTGGTCAAGGAGACCAAGGCCATCCGCTCTTTCGATTTCAGCCGGGATAGCAAGGTTCCGACCGTCATCGCCGAAGTGGAGAACCTGGCGCGCGCGCTCGATCTGCTGAAGGGCACGATCCGCAAGTTCACGGAGATCGGCAACGCCCTGTCGGCGGAGCGCGACCTCAACGCCCTGCTGGAACGCGTGCTGCGCGAATCCGTCAGGTTGGCTGGCGGCGATGGCGGGGTGCTCTACCTCATCGACAAGGACGCAAGCCGCCTGGAGCCGGAGATCGCGCGCTGGCACGGCCGCCGGGTGATCGATGAGCATATCGCGCTGCCGTCGCTGTCGCTGGAAGGCGACGAGCTGCTGGCTGAGACGATGGCGGCGTTGCGGCAAGGGGAAATCACGCTCGTCGAGCGTCAGCTCACCCAAGCCGAGCTCGATGCGCTCGGTCTTGGACACATCATGCGGATGCTGGATGCCGAGCGGGTCGGCCTGATCACCGTGCCGCTGCTCAACCGCAAGCAGGAGCCGCTGGGTGTGTTGCTGCTGATCAAGGCGATCCGCACCGACGATGCCGCCTGGTCGGTCAGTCCGCGGCTGCGCGAACTGATCCGCGCGGTCAGCGGCAGCGCCGGCATCGCGATCGAGAACCGGCAATTGCTGCAGGACCAGAAGGATCTGATGAACGCGCTGATCAAGCTGATCGCCGGCGCGATCGACGCGAAGTCCGCCTATACCGGCGGCCATTGCCAGCGCGTGCCGGTCCTCACCCGCATGCTGGCGGAGGCCGCCTGCGCGCAGAGCGACGGGCCCTTCCAGCATTTCCAGCTGTCCGAGGAGGAGTGGGAGGCGGTGGATATCGGCTCCTGGCTGCATGATTGCGGCAAGGTCACGACGCCGGAATATGTGGTCGACAAGGCGACCAAGCTCGAGACCATCTATGACCGCATCCACGAAGTGCGGATGCGCTTCGAGGTGCTGAAGCGCGACGTCGAGCTCGCCTATTGGCAGGCCATCGCCAAGGGCGGCGATCCGGATGGCATGCGCGAACGGATGGAGTCCGAGCTGCGCGCGCTCGACGAGGACTTCGTCTTCGTGGCGTCGTGCAACGAGGGCGGCGAGTTCATGGACCCGGCGCGTATCCTGCGCCTGAAGCGGATCGCGGCGCGCACTTGGCGCCGCACCCTCGACGACCGGCTTGGCACCTCCTACGAGGAGCGCGCGCGCAAGGACCGCATTTCGGCACCGACCTTGCCGGTGGATGAGCCGCTGCTGGCCGACCGCGACGATCACATCACCCCGCGCGCGCCGCATGAGATCATCGACCAGGAAAATTCCTGGGGCATCCGGGTCGAGACGCCGCCGCACAAATTCAACCGCGGCGAACTCTACAATCTGTCGATCGGACGCGGGACCCTCACGGCCGAGGAGCGCTACATCATCAACGACCACATGACCCAGACCATCATGATGCTGGAGAGCCTGCCGCTGCCGCGCCATTTGCGCGCGGTGCCCGAGATCGCCGGCGGGCATCATGAGAAGATGAACGGCACCGGCTACCCCAAGCGGCTGACGCGCGATCAGATGTCGCCGGTCGCGCGCATGATGGCGATCGCCGACGTGTTCGAGGCGCTGACCGCCGCCGACCGGCCCTACAAGAAGGCGAAGCCGCTGAGCGAGGCGATCAGGATCATGGGCTTCATGAAGAAGGACAACCACCTCGATCCGGACCTGCTCGACCTGTTCCTCACCGCCGGGGTGTGGAGGCAATACGCCGAGCGGTTCCTCGATGCGGCGCAGATCGACGAGCCGGATATCGACGGCGTCCTGCGCATGAAGCCGCTCTAGGCGGCCGCTTTCGCCGCCGGCACGTGGCGGGCGATGAGGCGCAGGTCCTGCACGAAGCGCCGGTACTCCTGCGCTTTCACCTCAGGGTCCGGCATGCGCAGCAGGAAAGACGGGTGGATGGTGACCAGGCCCGGTAGGCCGTCGCCCAACTCGATCAGGCGGCCGCGCGATGTGCCGATGGCGACCGGGCGGCCGGCCAGCGCGCGCGCCGCGGTGGCGCCCAACGCCACCACCAACTCCGGCTTGATCAGATCCAGCTCCTGATCCAGCCACCATTTGCAGGCCGCGATCTCGCCGGCATTCGGCTTCTTGTGCAGCCGCTTCTTGCCGCGCGGCTCGAACTTGAAATGCTTGACCGCGTTGGTGACGTAGACGCGACCGCGATCGATGCCGGCATCCGCCAGGGCGCGGTCCAGGATCTTGCCGGCCGGCCCGACGAAGGGCCGGCCCTGCAGATCCTCCTGATCGCCCGGCTGCTCGCCCACCAGCATGACCGGGGCGTGCGAAGGTCCCTCGCCGAACACGGTCTGGGTCGCCAGGCGATAGAGCGGGCAACGCCGGCAATCCTTCGCGTCCCGGGTCAAGGTGGCCAGCGATAGGCGTGCTGTCATGCCTCGGAAACAGGCTGGAGACGGATCGGTTCCGGAACCGTCAGGCGCGCGCGGCGGTCAGCGCCGCGCCGCGCATCTCCTCGGCCAAGGCGCCGGCGCTCGGGCGCGCGCGCAGCAGATTGCGCTCCACATTCTCCAGGTGCGTCCGCATCGCGGCGGCGGCGCGGTTGAGGTCGCGGTCCGCGATCGCCGCCACGATCGCCTCGTGATCGTCGAAGGAATGGTGATTGGGTGCAGGCTTCACCTTGTCCACGCGCAGGCGCCCCCACACGACCGCGCGGCGCACCGCGTTCAGCGTATCGAGCAGCGCCAGCAGCAGGGAATTCTGGGTCGATTCCGCGATCACGCGGTGCAGGCGGTTGTCCCAGGCCTCGTATTGGCGCCAGGTCTGCGCGGCGCGGGTGCGCTGCATGCAGGCGTGCATCTCCGCGATGTGCGCGGAGGTCGCGTTGAGCGCGGCCATGCGCGCCACTTCCGGCTCCAGCACCAGCCGCGTGCGCATCACTTCCGCCGGGTTGGTGCGGCGCGTGATTGCCGCGACATCGGCCAGCGTCTCGATCGGGCGGCTGCCGATGAAGGTGCCCTTGCCGACATGGCGCCAGATCTGGTTTTCGCTCTCCAGCACGGACAGCGCCTTGCGCAAGCCGGCGCGCGTGACGCCAAGCGTCTCCGCCAACTCGCGCTCCGGCGGCAGGCGGCTGTCGAGCGGCATCTCGATCTGCGCGAGATAGGTCCGCAAGCGGGCAAGAGCTGTTCCGGTGGCGATATCGTCGATCATGGCATGACCAATCATATAATTGGTCTGAGAAATATCTGCGGAAACATTAGATATTGCAAGGAGATTTAAGATCATGCCTTGCAACCAAGCTTGACCATTGTAAGATTGGTTTAGAACAAAGCCAGAGCCACAAGGCTCGCTCTTCAATGGCGAACGGGAGGAACAGATGAACATGCGGATCACGGGCCCGCGCGGCCCACTCATGGCAGGTCTCATAATACTGGCATCGCTCGGCTGGTCCGGCGTCGCCTCGGCGGCTTCGCAGGTGCGTGTCGCGTTCGGCGACATCGCGACGGTCGAATCGCTCAATTTCCTGATCGCGCTAGAGCGCGCGAAGGAGCGCGGCGTCGATGTCGAGGTGACGTTCTTCAAGTCGGAAGACATCGCCGCCCAGGCGGTGGTCAGCGGCGATGCGGATATCGGCGTCGGCACGCCCTATGCGCTGGTGCAGAAGGTGAAAGCGCCTATCCGCATGTTCTATCAGATGAGCGCGCTGCGCTTTTTCCCGATCGTGAATACCGAATATTACAAGACCTGGAAGGATCTGGACGGGCAGGAGATCGCCGTTCATTCCCGTGGCTCCGGCACCGAGGCCATCATGAAGCTGATGGCGCAGAAGAACGGCATCACCTACAGCAACATCAGCTACGTACCCGGCTCCGAAGTGCGCGCCGGCGCGCTGCTGCAGGGCAACATCAAGGCCTCGATCGTCGATTCCACCAACAAGAAGCTGATCATGGAAAAGGCGCCGGGCAAGTTCGCGGTGCTGCCGATGGAGGGCGTCAACGCCACCGACGAGGCGCTCTATGCCAACACCGATTTCCTCAAGGAGCAGTCGGAAGCGGTGGAGGTCCTGGTCGAAGAGCTGTTGAAGACCTGGCGCGAGATCAACGCCAATCCCAAGGTGGTGGCTGACCTGCGCAAGAAATACAATCTGCTGGCCGATCTGCCGGCGGATCTGGAAGGCGAGGTGGTGCCATATTACGAGGAATCGGTGGCGACCGGCGCCTTCCCCTCGAACGGCGGCGATGAGGCCGCGGCCAAGGACGATTTCGCCTTCTATGCGCTGGCAGGCCAGATCGAAGGCGACCCGGCGAGCCTCAAGGTCGCGGACTTCTGGACCTTCGAGCCGCTGAAGAACGCGCAGGCCAAGGTCGGAACGCAGTAGCGGCAAGGACGCGCGCGGAATGGATGCCAGGCTTGAAGACCCCGCCGCGGTACAGATCGTCGCCGAACCGCGTGAAGCGGCGCGCGGCCGCCGCCATCTTCTGTGGTGGCGGCTGGCATCCATCGCGCTGTTCTGCGGCGCGTGGGAGATCGCCGGGCGGGTGCCGATCAACCTCGCCTTTCCCACCTTTTCCGCGACCGTCGCGGCCTTCGCCGAGATGGTCCGCGACGGCAGCATGCTCAAGGCCTATCTGCTGACTTTGCAGCCGCTGATCATCGGCCTCGTTGTTTCGGCGGTCGTCGGGATCTCCGTGGGCGTGGCCATGGGGTTGCGCAAGAGCGTCGAGTGGATGGCGGCGCCGGTCTTCATCGTGCTGCAGGCGGCGCCGGTTGCGGCGGTCATCCCGATGGTGACCTTCGTCTATGGCATCGGCCTCACCGCCAAGGTCATCTCGGTCTGCCTGCTGGCGCTGCCGGTCATCGTGCTCAACAGCTACAAGGCGGTCGCCAACGTCAATCCGTCGCTGATCAACATGTGCCGCTCGTTCCTCGGCTCGCGCTGGCAGCAGATTCTGAAGATCATCCTGCCCGACGCCAGCCCGGTGATCTTCGCGGGCCTCCGGCTCGGCATCTCGGCCGGCTTCATCGGCATCATCCTGGCGGAACTGCTGATCACGCCGACCGGCATCGGCGATCTCATCACCTATCATCGCGCGGTCGCCAACTACGCGCACATGTATGCCGCCATCGCCTCGATCATCGTATTCTCCGCCGCCACCTTGAGCCTGCTGCAATGGGTGGAGGAACGGTGGATCCGGCCGGAAAAGAAGAGGTCCTGATGGTCGCCGTCACCCGCAAAATCCCGCGTGCAGCGGACCCGCATGGAGCGGACATGGCCAGCCTCGAGAGCATCATTTCCGTCCGCGGCATCAACAAGGTCTATCCCGGTCAGGTTCACGCGCTGAAGGACGTCGATCTCGACTTTCCCGCCGGCGCCCTGACCACGCTGCTGGGGCCGAGCGGTTGCGGCAAGACCACGCTGCTGAAGATCATCGCGGGCCTCCTGGCGCCGAACACCGGCGAGGTGCTGGTCAAGGGCCGTAAGGTGACGGGGCCAGGGCCGGAGCGCGCCTTCGTGTTCCAGGATTTCGCGCTGCTGCCGTGGGCGACCGTGCTGCGCAACGTGGCGTTCGGGCTGGAGCTGCGCGGCGCTGCCGAGGGCCAGCGCCATGAGGTCGCGCGCCGCTATATCGAGCAGGTCGGCCTCGCCGGCTTCGAGGACAAGTATCCCCACGAGCTGTCGGGGGGCATGCGGCAGCGCGTCGGCCTCGCGCGCGCTCTCGCGGTCGATGCCGACGTGCTGCTGCTGGACGAGCCGTTCTCCGCGGTCGACGAGCAGACGCGCCGCAAGTTCCAGGAAGACCTGTTGCGGCTGCGCGAGATCGAGCGCAAGACCTTCATCTTCGTCACCCACAGCATCGAAGAGGCGGTGTACCTGTCCGACCGCATCGTGCTGCTGTCGCGCCGGCCGGGGCGGGTGTCGCAGATCATCGCGCCGCGGATCGACCGCTCCGGCTCGCCCGACGAGATCCGCCGCGACCGTGCCTATCTCGATACGGTCGAGGAGATCTGGCAGGGCCTCAGGCAGTTCGTGGATTGAGGCGGCCATGACCCTGCTCGGTTACCGACTGCCGATGATGAGCTCCCTCATCCTGTGGTGCCTGGTGTGGGAGATCGTCGGTCGCGCCGACCTGGTCCTGCTGTTTCCGCCTTTCAGCGGCGTGCTCGCGGAGCTGTTCCATCTGGTGCAGACTCCGAAATTCTGGTCGGCGACCTGGACCACCATCAGCACCTTCTGCGTCGGCATGGCGCTGGCGATCGTCGCCGGAATCGTGCTTGGAATCCTGATGGGCCGGGTCAAGGCGGCGGAGAACCTGCTCGGCATGTGGGTCAACGTCTTCGCCAGCGCGCCGCTCTCGGCGCTGGTGCCGGTGCTGATGATCCTGTTCGGGATGGGAGAGACCACCATCGTGGTCAGCGTCTTCCTGTTCGCCGTGTGGATCATCGTGCTCGACACGCAAGCGGGCGTGAAGCACATCACGCCGTCGCTGATCGACATGGCGCGAAGCTTCGGCGCCGGGCGCTTCGCGCTCTACGCCAAGATCATTCTGTGGGCGGCGCTGCCGGAGATCCTGGCGGGCATCCGCCTCGGCTTCATCCGCGGGGTCAAGGGCGTGGTCATCGGGCAGCTGCTGGTCTCGATCATCGGCTATGGCGAGCTGTTCGAGCTCTATTCGCGCAACTTCCTGATGGAGGAATTCTGGGCGCTGACCATCGTGCTGTTCGCCTTCGCGCTGCTGGCGGCGGGACTGGTGGGCATGCTGGAAAAACGCATCGAATATTATGCAGGAGTGAGACAATGAATGTTGAGAATACCCGGTACGTCTTTGCACCGCAGCCGCTGCCAACCCTGCCGATCCGCGGCTCCGACAAGCTGTTTCCGGTGCATCGCATCTATTGCGTCGGGCGGAATTACGCCGAGCACGCCATCGAGATGGGGCACGATCCCAATCGCGAAGCGCCATTCTTTTTCCAGAAGAACCCCGATACGCTGGTACCGAGCGGCGGCACCTTCCCCTATCCCGATGCGTCCAAGGACGTGCATCACGAGCTGGAGATGGTGGTCGCGCTGAAATCGGGCGGCAAGGACATCGCCGCGGGCCAGGCGCTCGCCCATGTCTTCGGCTACGCCGTCGGCCTCGACATGACACGGCGCGACCTGCAGGGCGAAGCCAAGAAACAGGGGCGGCCGTGGGAAGTCGGCAAGGCATTTGAATCCGCCGCGCCCTGTTCCGAGATCGCGCCCGCCTCCGCGATCGGGCATCCGGCCGCGGGCGCGGTCTGGCTGAAGGTCAATGGCGAGCCGCGCCAGAAGGGCGATCTGAATCAATTGATCTGGAAGGTGCCGGAAATGATCGCCTATCTCTCCGGCCTGTTCGAATTGCGCGCCGGCGACCTCATCTTCTCCGGCACGCCGGCCGGCGTCGGGCCGGTGAAGCGCGGCGACGTTCTCCATGGCGGCGTCGACGGGGTGGGAGAGCTCAAAGTGACGGTGGGCTAGCCGCTTCCCTGCTACTGCCATTGCCCTTATGGTGTCGGCTTTCTTTTGCCGCGCATAAGGATTGCAGATGGACAAGCGGACGTTCGGAAGGACTGGCTGGAAGGTCGCGCCGGTCGGGTTCGGGGCCTGGGCGATCGGAGCGGATTGGGGCGATGTGTCGGAGCGCGACGCGGAGGCGGCGCTCAACGAAGCGCTGGATCGCGGCGTCAATTTCATCGACACGGCGGACGTCTATGGAGCGGGGCGCTCGGAAAAGCTGATCGCGAAGGTCCTGAAGGCGCGCGGCGCCAAGGACGTGATCGTCGCCACCAAGGCCGGCAAGCAGATCAACCCGCATGTCAATGCCGGCTACAAGACCGAATTGCTGGACCGTTTTGTCGAGGAGTCCATCAAGCGCCTGGGGGTCGAGGCGCTGGACCTGGTGCAACTCCACAGCCCGCCGCACGAGGTCTATTACCGGCCGGAGATTTTCGACGGCATGGACCGCCTGGTGAAGGCGGGCAAGATCAAGGCCTACGGTGTCAGCGTGGAGTGGATCGAGGAAGCGATCAAGGCGCTGGAATATCCCATCGCCAGCGTGCAGATCATCTTCAACATGTTCCGCCAGCGGCCGACGGAACTGTTCTTCGATCTCGCGAAGCGCAAGAACGTGGCGATCATCGCGCGCGTGCCGCTGGCGAGCGGCCTGCTCAGCGGCAAGTTCACGGCCGGCAGCAGGTTCGCCGCCGACGATCACCGCGCCTTTAACCGCAACGGCGAGGCGTTCGACAGGGGCGAGACCTTCTCCGGCATTCCGTACGAAACAGGATTGCAGGCGGTCGAGGAGCTGCGGCCCTTGGTGCCGGCGGGCGCGACCATGGCGCAATGGGCGCTGCGCTGGATCCTGATGTTCGATGCCGTGACTGTGGCGATCCCGGGCGCCAAGAACGTCCAGCAGGCGGCGGGCAATGCCGGCGCGATGGCCTTGGCCCCGCTGACCGAGGCGCAGATGGCGGCGGTGAAGCGCATCTATGAGTCCCGCATCAAGGCCGACGTGCATCAGCGCTGGTAAGTGGTTGCGATGCCCAAAGCCGACAAGCGCCCCAACATCCTCCTGGTCATGTTCGACCAGATGGCCGCCTTGTCGCTGCCGGCCTACGGCCATCCCCTGGTGCAGGCGCCGCATATGACGAAGCTGGCGGCGCGCGGCACGCTGTTCGAGAACGCCTATTGCGCCTCGCCGCTATGTTCGCCGGCGCGCTTCGCGATGCTGACCGGCAAGCTGCCGAGCCGGATCGGCGCCTATGACAACGCGGCCGAGCTGCCGGCCGGCGTGCCGACCCTGCTGCATCATCTGCGCGACAGCGGCTATCGCACCTGCCTCTCCGGCAAGATGGATTTCACCGGCGCAGACCAGTTGCACGGCTATGAGGAACGCCTGACCACCGATCTTTCACCCTCGGATTTCGGCTGGGTGCCGGACTGGGAGCGTCCGACGGAGGTGCAGCCCTGGTATCACACGCTGCAATCGGTTGCGGAGGCAGGGCCGTGCGATCATTCGCTGTCGCTGCAATATGACGAGGAGGCGTGCCAGCAGGCGGTGCACTGGCTGCACGCCGCCGCAAACCGGCCGGACGGCAGGCCGTTCATGCTGACTCTCTCCATCATGCATCCGCACGATCCCTATCAGGGACCGCGGCGGTTCTGGGACCTGTACGAACGCGCCGAGATCGACATGCCGGCTGAGCGCAAGCGGACGGCCAAGGATCGGAATGCGGCGGAGCTGCGCATGTTCCAGCTCTACGACCGCGATGAGATTCCGATTTCCGCGGCGCAGATCCGGCGTGCGCGCCGCGCCTACTATTCCATGATCAGCTATTGCGACGACGTGCTGGGTCGGCTGATGACCGCGCTGGATGCGAGCGGCATTGCCGACAATACGATCGTGATCGTCACCTCCGATCACGGCGACATGCTGGGCGAACGTGGGCTGTGGTACAAGATGACGTTCTTTGAGCGCGCCGTCCGCGTGCCGCTGATCGTCGCGGGGCCGGGCATCAAGCAGCGCCGCCGCGTCGCGGAAGCGGTCTCGCATCTCGATCTGTTGCCGACTCTGACCAGGATCGCCGGCGCGCCGGTGGATCGCACGGGCCTGGACGGCCGCGATCTGTCGCCGGTGCTGAAGGGCAATGCGCGGCCGAAGGGCGAGGTCATCGGCGAATACATGGCTGAGGGGTACAATGCGCCGGTCGTGATGGTCCGGCGCGGCTCATACAAGTTCATCTGCTCCTTCAATGATGGAGCGGAGCTTTACGATCTTTCCCGCGATCCGATGGAGCTGCGCAATCTTGGCCCCGACCCTGCGCATCAGGGCGTGATCGGCGCCTGGCTGAAAGAGGCCGACCAGCGCTGGGATTTCCTCCGGATCACTGCGGATGTCATCGCCAGCCAGAAACGGCGGCGGATGATCCACGCCGCCTTGACGACCGGCCGGGTTGCGGCCTGGGACTACGCGCCGAAGACCGATGCGGCCGCCGCCTACTATCGCAACTACGACCCGGCGCGGCCGGATCCGGATCGCGCGCTGCGGCGTCCCCGGCCGCCCGGCTGATCCGCAGCGGCGCTAATTCCTGAGCATTGCTCTGCCCAAACCCTGTGCAAGGGCGGCGGGCGACTCTCGAGAAACCGCGGATTCCCGCCGGATTCCGACCGGGAATCCATTGGTACGCTTCCTGCTAGTTAGAAGACGAACTCGAGGTTCAAAAGTCATAGGGAGGCTGGGATCTCGAAACACCGGCAGGTGGGCTGTCCAAGGCTCCTGATCTCCTGGGTGCGGCCTGCTTGACGTGTTGCGGCCGGCGGCGCGAGCCGCCGGCCAAAGTTTCAAGCCATCTTCCGGAGTACCGCCAGCACTCCGAAGAGACGGCCCGGTGGCGCCCTAGGGTGTCATCGGGCCGTTGGCGTTTCAGCGCTGTTGAGCTGGTCGCGCAGGCGCAGCAGCTCTTCCCGCAGGCCGCGCAATTCCGGTGCCGGCCGGGCGGTCGCGCACAACATCGCGGCCGGAATGGCGCGCGCTTTCTCCTTGACCGCGCCGCCCGACCTGGTCAGGCGGATCCGCACCTGGCGCTCATCCTCGGGATCGCGCGTCCGCTGCACCAAGCCGGCCGCCTCCAGGCGCTTCAGCAGCGGCGTCAGCGTCCCGGAATCGAGATGCAGCCGATCGCCGAGCTCGGTCACGGTCGGGCCGTCACGCTCCCACAGCACGACCATTACGACATATTGCGGGTAGGTGAGGCCCAGCGCCTCGAGCAGCGGCTTGTAGGCGCGATTGAAGGCGTGGCCCAGCGAATAGACCGCGAAGCACAGGAATTCGTCGAGCGCCAAAGCAGGCTGGTCCGGTTTCTTGGCCATGATCGGTCCCTCCTGGAGGTTAAATAGCGCACAATTGAATTGTGTGAAATGCGGTTGCCGCATGCCGGCCATGCGCCCAGGAATATTGTGCAAAATTATATTGTGCGCAATCTTTCTGCCACCGGCAGCGGGCCGAGGAGAAACAAGAGGAGAGCATCATGAAGATCGCCTATCGGACCAAGGCCACCGCCAGCGGCGGCCGCGACGGCAGGGCCGTCAGCGAAGACGGCAAGCTCGATGTGAAGCTGATCACCCCGAAGGAGCTGGGCGGCCCGGGCGGCGATGCCACCAACCCAGAGCAATTGTTCGCCGCCGGCTATGCGGCCTGTTTCTTGAGCGCGATCAAATATGTCGCGCGCGGCCGGAAGATCGCGGTGGCGGACTCCAGTGCAGTCAGCGCGTCGGTCGGCGTCGGCCCGCGCGATGACGAGACGGGCTTCGGCCTGGACGTCGCGCTGGAGGTGAGCCTGCCTGGCCTCGACCGCGCGAGCGCGCAGACGCTGGTCGAGCAGGCCCACATCGTGTGCCCCTATTCGCACGCGACCCGCGGCAACATCAATGTCGCGCTCAGCGTGGCGTAGATCATCGCGGCGCAAAAAACGCCCGGCGGCCGAAACCGCCGGGCGCTTGCGTGCGGTGCGCTTGAGGGGAAAGCGCACCGCGACGTCGCTTTAGCCTATTCGGTCGTAGCCGGAGCCGGCTGCGCCGGGGCATTCGCCGGCGCACTCTGTTGCTGCATCTGCGCTGCGTCGGCTTCGGCCTTCTGGGCTTCCTGGGTCTTGAAGTCAGGCGCCGCCTCGAGCTGGTCCTTGTTGTACTGGACCTTCGCGACCTCGGCATCCGGCTGGATGTCGACCTCGCTCCACTGCAAGCCGACCGACTTCGCGCCGAGGCCAAGGACGCCGCCGACCGACAGAACCACGCCGGTCGCCTGGCCGTTCTCGTTGAACAGGATGTCCTTCACCTGGCCGACCTTTTCACCGGCGGTGTCATAGACCGTCATGCCGATCAGCTTGTCGGCGCGCACTTCATCGGCCGCCTGTGCCGGAATAACCGCCTCGCTCGGCGGCGGAGATGCCGGCGGCTCGGCCTCGGCGGCTGGCTGCTGCTGGGTCATATCGCCGGCCGGCGCGGGCTGCGCCGGAGCGGTCTGCTCGGCGGGCGGCGTGGTCGTCGTTGGTTGGGTCGCCTCTTGCGCCAGAGCTGGAAACGCGGCAAGCGAAGCGACTGTCGAAAGCAAGAAGAGTTTCTTCAACATCGCGGGGCTCCTTCCTGGGTTACGCGGCAATTCGTTCTCACCAAGCAAGGCTCGGCGATTACCCAAGCGAGGCTCGGCAATTACCTAGGAAAAAACACGAGGCACGCCAGCCTGTTCCCGATACCGGCCGGGACGCGAGAATGTGATCCGACGAATTGCCAAGATGATCCCGCAAAGCCACGAAATCCGCGCGAGATCACAGAAAAGTCACGGATCAGAACAATGCGGCAACCGGTTTGCAATCAGCGCCCGGATTGCCGGCCCTCGATCGCGCCGAGGACCTCGTCGATCCGATCGCGTGCGAGTTCGCAGTCCCGGGTGGTGCCGGCGATAAACAGCCGGCCGCTGGCGCCGATCATTTGCAAATCGATGAGGGTAATGCCGGGCGCCGCCTTCTCCGCCTCGTTGGCCGCG
>DASYRS010000280.1:0-2613 GCA_036004205.1 Dongiaceae bacterium | reverse complement strand
CCGGAGCCGATCTGGCGCTTGATCTCGTCGGCCATGCCTTTCAGCTCCTTGGCCGGAATGCTTCCGAGATTTCTAGGCGCAAACTTTACGCCGCCGACGTCTCTGGTCGCAGGGCCCACAATCACCGTGGGCTGTCCAACCGAGGATGATGCAGAAATGCCATCTGGCGATACGGTTTGCGACAGGGCTACTCGCTTCCGCGTCTCGGTCAGCTCACGCTCCAGGCGCTTGCGCTCGTCCAGCAAAGCTGCGATGCGCTGCGTGAGGTCCGCGGGCAAGGTCTTCAGCGCCGCCGCCGCTTCGGTCAGCAGGCGCTGCTGCTCGGCAATGTAGGCTTCGGCGGCCGCGCCGGTCACGGCTTCGATGCGGCGCACGCCGGCGCCGACCGCGCCTTCGCTCACGATCTTGAAGAGGCCGATATCGCCGGTGCGCCGCACGTGGGTGCCGCCGCACAGCTCGGTCGAGAACACCTTGTTCTCGTTGGCCGGCTTGCCGCCCATCGAGACGACGCGAACTTCATCGCCGTATTTCTCGCCGAACAGGGCCATCGCGCCGGCCTCGATCGCAGCCTGCGGGGTCATCAATCGCGTCTCGACCGCCTCGTTGTCGCGGATGCGGTCGTTGACGTCGCGCTCGACGATCGCGATGTCTTCGGACGTCATCGCCTTGGTGTGGCTGAAATCGAAGCGCAGCCGGTCGGGCGCGACCAGCGAGCCCTTCTGCGTCACATGCGCGCCGAGCCGGCGTCGCAGCGCCTCGTGCAGCAGGTGGGTTGCGGAATGGTGCGCGCGCAGATTGGTGCGGCGGCGGCCGTCGACTTTCATCTCGACCGCGTCGCCGACCTTGATCTCGCCCTTGGTGACCTTGCCGAAATGCACGAACAGGTCGCCGACCTTGCGCTGCGTGTCGGTGATCTCGATCGTCGCGCCATTGCCGGAGATCAAACGGCCGGTGTCGCCCATCTGGCCACCGGCCTCGCCGTAGAACGGCGTCTGGTTGGCGACCAGCGCGATTTCATCGCCGGCTTTGGCGGATTTCACTTCCGCGCCGTTCTTCAGCAGCGCGATCACCTGGCCTTCCGCCTGCTCGGTCGCATAGCCGAGGAAGTCAGTGGCGCCGAGGCGCAGCTTCAGATCGAACCAGACCGCTTCGGTCGCCGCTTCGCCCGAGCCGCCCCAGGCCGCGCGCGAACGCTCGCGCTGCTTCTCGAGCTCGACGTTGAACCCTTCCACGTCCACTTCGATGCCGCGGTCGCGCAGGATCGATTGCGTGAGGTCGAGCGGGAAGCCGCGGCTGTCGCTGAGCTGGAACGCCACGCTGCCAGAAAGCTTGCCGTCCTTGGTCAGGCCTCCGCCAGCCACCGCGTTCTCCAGTTCCTTGAGGCCGGCGCCCAATGTCTGCTTGAAACGGGTCTCTTCCAGCTTCAGCGTCTCGGTGATGACCGGCTGGGCGCGGACCAGCTCCTCATAGGCCTGGCCCATCTGCTGGACCAGCGCCGGTACCAGTTTCCACATCAACGGCTCGCTGCAGCCGATCTGGTGCGCATGGCGCATGGCGCGGCGCATGATCCGGCGCAGCACGTAGCCGCGCCCTTCGTTGGAGGGCAGCACGCCGTCCGCGATCAGGAATGCCGAGGAACGCAGGTGATCGGCGATCACGCGGTGCGAGGTCTTGCAGGGGCCGTCGGGATCGGTCTTCGATGCCTCGGCCGAGGCTTCGATCAGCGCGCGCATCATGTCGATGTCGTAATTGTCGTGTTTGCCCTGCAGGACCGCCGCGAGCCGCTCCAGGCCCATGCCGGTATCGATCGAGGGCCTGGGCAGGTTGACGCGCTGCTCCTTGCTCACCTGCTCGAACTGCATGAAGACCAGGTTCCAGATCTCGATGAAGCGGTCGCCATCCTGGTCTGGGCTGCCGGGAGGGCCGCCGGGAATCGTGTCGCCGTGGTCGTAGAAGATCTCCGAGCAGGGGCCGCACGGACCGGTATCGCCCATGGCCCAGAAATTGTCCGAGGTCGGGATGCGGATGATCCGGCTCTCCGGCAGGCCGGCGATCTTGCGCCACAGGCCGAACGCCTCGTCATCCTCGGAGAACACGGTGATCAGCAGCTTATCCTTGGAAAGGCCGTATTCCTGGGTGATCAGGCGCCACGCAAGGTCGATCGCGCGCTCCTTGAAATAGTCGCCGAACGAGAAGTTGCCGAGCATCTCGAAAAAGGTGTGATGGCGCGCGGTGTAGCCGACATTCTCCAGGTCGTTGTGCTTGCCGCCGGCCCGCACGCATTTCTGCGCGGTCGCGGCGCGGACATAGTCGCGCTTCTCCTGGCCGGTGAAGACGTTCTTGAACTGCACCATGCCGGCGTTCGTGAACATGAGCGTCGGGTCATTGCGCGGCACCAGCGGGCTCGATGGCACGATCTCGTGCCCCTGGCGCTTGAAGTAGTCCAGGAACAGGCGGCGTATGTCGTTGGCGGTCTGCATAAAAACGGGTCCAATCACACGAAAACAGGCCGCAAAGCCGGGTTTTCCCGGCCGGCGGCACCACCCAGGTAATATTTATTGTTTCAGGGGCGGCGGCAAGGGTGGAGGGCCAGAGAACCCCTCCCCCGAACCG
>DASYRS010000279.1:0-9312 GCA_036004205.1 Dongiaceae bacterium | reverse complement strand
GTCCAGGGCAGATCCAGGTTCAGCGCCGGGAATGCCAGTTCCAGCGCGATGTAGACGCCCACCAGAAAGGCTGCGACGCCCCAGAATACCGTGGCGATGACGAACAGGCGGATGACCCGTTCATTGTAGGTTGGCACGCCGGCGGCGGAGACGGATGCCGTCATGGCTTCGACTCCTCTTTGCCTGTCACCACGGCGACATAGCGGAACAGCATCAGCACCGCGAACAGGAACAGCAGATATCCGAAAAAGGCGAAACCGCCGTCGTGCGCGTTGGCGCTGATGAAAAGCCCGATCACGGCCATCACACTCAGCACGACGCCAGCGAGTAGTCTTTCAAGCCCGAACATGATTCCTCCACCCCAATCCGGCACTTCGATCCCGCCCGTCAATGCTCGGACGGGACAAGATCACGATACGCATGCCAGCTGGCGTGACCGATCAGCGGCATGGTGACGATCAATCCAAGGCAGCCTGTCACGATTCCAGCCACGGTGAACAACACGATCAAGGCCGCCCAGCCGGTCATCACGCGCCAGTTGATCAGCGCCGCGCGCATCGAGGTCGCGATGGCGGCGGCCGTCCCGACGTCGCGATCCAACAGCATCGGGAACGCGGTCACGCCGATGGCGAAGGCGAGCACCGCCAGCACACCGCCGCTCGCCGTCCCGACGATCAGGAACGGCAGCCCGTCGGTCGAGAACAGCAGCACCTGGATGAAATGGTCCCAGCTGGCCGGCTCCGGTCCGAAGAACAGCGCGAACAGCAAGGTTGCGAAGCGAATCCAGGCCAGCTGGAACAGCATCATGACAAGGCCCATGGTCGCGATCTGGCCGACATGTGGCCTCCAGGCAAGCGCAACGCCGGCGAATTCGACCGGCTCCCCACGCTCGAGCCGGCGGCTGATGTCGTAGAAACAGATCGCCAAAGCGGGTGCGACGAACATGAAGCCGGCCGCCAATGGCAACGCATAGGGCAGCAGATCGATGTGCCAGAGCAGATTGATGAGCAGCAGGCTGGCAAGCGCGATCAGGATTCCGAACCCGATGCTGACTGCGCGCGCCCGCACGAAGTCCTGCCACCCCACGCGCAGCCAGCGCCACGGCGCTTCCACGTCGACCGTTCTGATCGGACGTGCCAAACTCACCGATGGCAGCTGCGCCTCTATGCCCGGACCCCGCGATGTCTCACCGGTGATGGGCACCATTGGATGACCTCTGACGCTCGTTGTACCTGAGCACATCGACCAGCCGCGGCACGAAATCCGCAGCCGGCGTCACGTCAAAAATCTCACAAGAAGCAAAGTGTCTGCCATCAGGTTTACTACCTATTCCGAATGGCCGACCCGCCCCTCGATCTTTCCCTCGCGTTGGCGCATTGCAACGCAATCGCAACGGGCCGGGCTCAAAGGCCGGCGCCGTTCTGCGATCATGGCACAGCGGACGGTTCGTCCCTCGGTGGCGCTCACGGTCCCGCTCCGGCCGCCGCGGCAATTGATAGTGCGACTGGATGGCGGCATCAGCCTAGAGGTAAGCGATCAGACGGCCGCTGGCGATGACTCCGGTCCAGAGCAGGATGGAAACGCCGCCGCTCAGCCTGGCGGATAAGGGGGGAACGCCGACCAGCCAATTCTCACGCCTGCGCCAGGGTCCTAGATGGAACAGGCCGGCATTGGCGCCCGCCATCAGCATCAGCGCCATCTTCGCCAGGAAAGCGGGGTTGCGTGCGATACTGGCCGCTTCCGGAAGCAGCAGCAGGATCCCGGTCGGGACCGTCATGCAGAACGCGCCGATCGCCCAGGGCAGAAGAGCGCCGGCCACCTGATCGCACGCGATCCGCCGCCCCAGTCCGACCAACCGGAAATCGAGCACGAGCAGGCATCCGACCGCCACGACGAACGCGACGATATGCAGGATCTCGGCGACGGGATAGAGCCACGCTGAATCCCGGATCGCCGCCGCCAGCGCGGATTGCTGAAGCCATGACAGCCAATCCGGCGCTTCCGCCGGCTCCATCAGCGCAGCTCTATGGTCGTTCCGCCCAGTATCATCCGCTCGGCCCGGAATTCGTTTTCCTTGGTCTTGTGCGGCAGCCCCTCGATGGTGACGCTTTGGCCCGTCGCCAGCATCTGCTCCATGACGCCCCGGCTTTGCAGGCGCGCGGGCGACGCCAGCATCACGTTCCAGGTCCTGTCCGGCGTCTCCAGCACGATCGTTACATGCGGGTTGCCGAAATGCAATTCGCGGATCGTGCCGGTGATGGTTGCGCGCTTGTTCGCATCGTATTCGGACCAGCCGTGATGCGCCGAGGCGGAGCCCGCGGCGGCGACCAACATCAACGCCGCGATCAGGGTGACGATGGCTTTGCCAAGAATGGTTTCTATCGAGAGCGCATGTGTCATGCTCGTTCTCTACTATCCGGGCCTGCCATCGGCCCGAGGCCGGCCGAGAATCGGCAAGTAGACGACCGCAAACAGCAGAAAAGCAAGGCTCCACAGCACGCCGGACCCGGTCAGTGCCGCCAGCCGCAAACTATCGTTCGAGAATGCAGCAAATAGGACCCGCAGCAATGCCGCCGCGCTCACCAGCCAATAGGCCGCCACGGTGAGCGGCGCGGGAACGATCGAACGGCCGGTATGACCGAGCGCCACCCGCGACATCATGCCGATGATCATGCTGCCGATGGCACCCAGGGTCAGGGCATGGATACCGGCATCCGCCGGGATGATGTCGAACAGCTCCGCCACACCGCGGAGGATCAGGCCGGCCGCCATCCAGCCATAGCCGACATGCAGGATCCACAGGATCGGCTGGCGCGCGGTGCCGAGGCTGCCCCAGCCGCGCATCCGCACGGCGTTGATGAGGCCCGCTGCCAGCGCGACCGTGCCGGTAACCTCCGGATTGCCGATGGCCGCATCCGAGATCGCCAACGCCGCCAGGCTCAGCAGCGCGAGCACGCTGGCTTTCGGGCACGGATTGACCCGCGCTTGCGGCAGCGCGTTCTTGGTGAAGGAGGGGATCACCCGTCCACCCAGCACGCCGATCATCAGCAGGACAAGGTCGATGGCGACGCGCACGGCGCGCGCGGGGTCCCAATCGATCGTGCCGAGAGCGCCCAGATGGACCGACAGGTTGATCGCGCCGATCATCAGCAGGACGACGGGGAATATGATGTTGCGCCGGTTGCCGGCCGCCAGGATCGGGATCGCCAGCGTGACAGCCAGGACCGGCAGGAACGCCACGTCGATTGCAACGGCTAGCCAGGCCGGCAAGCCGCCGCCCGCGAACATGACGACCCGGCCCGCGATCCATAGCACCGCCAGGGCGCCAAGCCCCAGTCCCGACGCCGTGCGGCGGCCCGTCCAGTTGGACGTGGCGGTCAGCAGGAACCCGGCGATCACGGCGATCGCAAATCCGAAGATCATCTCGTGCGCGTGCCACACGGTCGGTGGCAGATGCGACACCGGATCCAGGACACCTTGATAGATCAGCAGCCAGAGGGGAACCGCCGCCGCGGCGAAGATGGCGGCCAGCAGAAAGAACGGACGGAAGCCGAGTGCCAGGATCGGCCATTGCCCGTGCGTGCGCTCCGGCTCGACCAGATGGATGAAGCTCATTCAGATCGCGGCGGCATGCCGCCCCTCCTCGGGCTGGAGATAGGCATCGAAGATCGCGGCAACCGTGCGCGCCAGCGGCCAGCAGGTTTCATCCAGCGAAATCGCCGCGCCTTCGATGCGCAGCATGCCGTCCCGCTGCAATTCCCGGAGGCGCGCGAGTTCGTCGGCGAAATACTGTGCACCGAGGCCATGCCTTGCTGCGACCGCGTCCAGGTCGACGTTGAAATCACACATGATACGCTCGATGACGTCGCGGCGCAGCCGGTCTTCGGCCGATAACCGGCGGCCGCGCTGGATTGCGAAGGAGCCGGCTTCGATCCGGCGCCGATAGTCGCCAACCTGCGTGGTATTCTGCACGTAGGCGTGCGGCAAGGTGCCGATGGCGGACGCGCCGAAGCCGAGCAGCGTCGTGCATTGGTCGCTGGTGTAGCCCTGGAAATTGCGGTGCAGGGTTCCGGCATCCAGGCAGCGGACGAGCCGGTCGCCAGGCTTGGCGAAGTGATCGAGCCCGATGCGCCGGTACCCGGCGTCCGCCAGCCGGCCGGCGATGGCGGCGAACTGCGCCAGCCGATTGCGCGGGTCGGGCAAGGCCGAAGCTTCGATCATGCGCTGGTGCTTTTTCATCCATGGCACATGCGCGTAGCCGAAGACCGAGAACTGATCGGGCCCCAGTCGCAGCGCCTGCGCCACCGTATCCTCGCAGGATGCGACCGTCTGGTAGGGCAGGCCGTAGATCAGGTCGAAATTGATAGCCTCGATCCCGACGGCGCGCAGGCCGTCGGTGGCGCACGCTGTCTGCTCGAATGTCTGGATGCGATTGATCGCTTGCTGGACCTTGGGGTCGAAGGATTGCACGCCCAGGCTGGCGCGCGTGACCCCAGCATCGCCGAGGGCCAGGGTCATCTCGTCGGTGATCCGGCGCGGGTCGATCTCGACCGCAACCTCGGCATCGCTCGCGACCTCGAAGCAATCGCGCAGGGCGCTCATCAGGCCACGGAACGCCCCTGGCGCCATGATGGTCGGAGTGCCGCCGCCCCAATGGATGTGGCGGACATTCATGCGCCGCGGCAGAGAGGCCGCCACCATGCGGATCTCGCCTTCCAGCGCATGGAGATAGCTTTCAATCGGGCTGTAGTCCGACACGATCCGCGTATGGCAGCCGCAATACCAGCACATGGTCTGGCAGAACGGTACGTGGAGATAGAGCGACAGGCCGGTATCACCGGGCAGTTCGGTCAGCAGCGTCTGGTAGTCGGCATTCGCGAACTGGTCGGTGAAGTGCGGAGCCGTCGGGTAGCTGGTATAGCGCGGCGCGCGCTGGCCTTCGAGGCGCGAGACGATATCGGGGCGTATGGTCTTGACGATGGTCATGGCTCGGCCGTGGCGTGCGGGTTGGGGAGGCTGCGAGGATGCCCGCCTGCCGCGGACATCCTCGCTTGTCCGTTATTCCGCCGGCCGCGCGGCGGTCCGGCCCGCCGGAACGGCCACCGGCGATTGCGGCCGTCCGCGCCACAGCCGATAGGCGAACCAGGCGAGCACGCCGCCGCCGGCAGCGAACACGATGTCGCCGGGTACGCGCATCCAGACCAGCGTTTCGATGATCGGCTGATGCATGAACTCCGCCGACCTGGCGTACCACAGACCGTGCGAGATGCTGGCCCAGGCCTGCAAGGCGCCAACCGGCAGCAACGACAGGAACACCATCCCGGTGAGGCCGAGATTGAGCAGCCAGAAAGCGGCCTTCAACGGCCGGTCGCTCCAGGCAGCCCGCGCCCCGAGGCCGCGCAGGCAGAACAGCATCAGCCCGATGCCGAGCATGCCGTAGACCCCGAACAAGGCACTGTGGCCGTGCGTCGCCGTGGTGTTGAGGCCCTGGATGTAATAGAGCGAGATCGGCGGGTTGATCATGAAGCCGAACACGCCCGCGCCCAGCAGATTCCAGAACGCCACCGCCACGAAGAACAGGATCGGCCAGCGATAGGTCGCGACCCAGGGCGCCTGCTTGCTGTGGCGATAGGTCTCGAACCCTTCGAAGCCGAGCAGCGCCAGCGGCACCACCTCGAGCGCGGAGAACACGGCGCCCACGGCGATGACGGAGGTCGGCGTACCGCTCCAGTAGAGATGGTGCAGGGTGCCGAGGATGCCGCCGGTCAGGAAGATGATGGTGGCGAACAGCACCGCGTTGTTGGCGACGCTGGTGCGCACCAGTCCGAGCTTGACGAACAGCAGGGCGATGACCGCGGTGGCAAAGACCTCGAAGAAGCCTTCGACCCACAGATGGACAACCCACCAGCGCCAATATTCGATCATCGACAGGCTGGTATGCTGGCCCCAAGTCAGGCCCGCGCCATAGAACAGGCCGATCGCGACCGTCGAGAGAAACAGGATGACCAGCAAAGGCTGGTTCTCCGAACGCTGGCGCAGCGCCGGCCACAGGGCACGGCCGACCAGCACCAGCCAGATGCCGAGGCCGGCGAACAGCAGGATCTGCCAGAACCGGCCGAGATCGACATATTCGTAGCCCTGGTGGCCGAACCAGAAATTGATGTCGAGGCCCATCTTCTGCTGCACCGCGAGCCATTCGCCCGCCATCGAGCCGACCACCACGATCAGCAACGCGACATAGAGCAGGTTGGCGCCGAGACGCTGGAAGCGCGGCTCGTGGCCGGAGATTGCCGGCGCGATGTAGAGCCCGGTGGCCAGCCACGCGGTCGCGATCCAGAACACCGCAAGCTGCGTGTGCCAGGTGCGGGTCACGGCGTAGGGCAGATACTTCGCGATCGGGAAGCCGTAGAAATCCTGCCCTTCGACGCCGTAGTGAGCGGTCAGGGTGCCGAGCCCGATCTGCACCAGGAATAGCGCGATGACGGTGGCGAAATACTTGGCCGTGGCGCGCATGGACGGGGTCGGCTTCAGGCCCGCAAGCGGATCGGCAGCCGGGACCGTGACATGCGGCTGGTTGGCGCTGGTGATAGCATGGTACCAGACGAGGGCTCCGACGCCGGCGATCAGCAGAATCACGCTGAGGACCGACCAGACGACGGCGCCGGTGGTCGGGGCGTGGCCCAGCAGCGGCTCGTGCGGCCAGTTGTTGGTGTAGGTGACGCCGGTGTCTCCCGGCCGTTCCGCCGCGGTCGCCCAGGAGCTCCAGAAAAAGAACGCGGTCATGGCGGTGCGGCGCGCCACGTCCGGCATCGCATTTTCCGGCATCGCGTATTGCTCACGCAGCGCGCTCAAGGCCGGGGCATCGCCGAACAGATCGACATAGTGCGCAGCCACCGCCTTGATGGCCGCCGCCCGATCGGTGGAGACGACGAGGTCGCCGGTATCTGGCTGGTAGCGGTTGGTCGCCATCTCCTGCTTGAGGCGCGCCTGCAAGGCGGCCTGGCGCTCGGGGTCGAGTTCCGCAAAAGCCTTGCCGGATTCCGCCTGGCTCCAGCCATCGAGCAGGGCAACCGATTCGCGATGCAGCCAATCCGCGGACCAATCGGGCGCCAGATAGGCGCCGTGGCCCCAGATCGAGCCGAGCTGCATGCCGCCGGCGGACTGCCAGGCTTGGCGGCCGGTCTCGACATCGCCTTGCGTGAAGAGGACGGTGCCGTCGTCGCTGATGACGCGTGTTGGAACCGGTGGCGCCTTGAGATGGATTTCACGGCCCAGGAGCCCCAATGCTCCGAACGACGTGATCATGACGATGGTCAGGATCAACCAGAGTTTCTTTGTGTTGGCCATGCGCGTCTCCAATATCCACAGCGCGACCGCAAACGGGCGCTTCCGATTGGAGACAGGGTGTACGCATTTCCCGGGACCGGGATAATTCGGAAATGTCCCTACGGGCTTTTACCTAGGCCGTGCGGCCGAACGCGGGAATTGGCGGATTCCTGCTATATGGCTATAGTTTGCCGCGACGGGCCTTAAGGGAGGCTCGGCGCTGCCGATGGAAGGCCACGTGAACGACGCCAAAGACAATCGAATCGCGGACGATCAAGCCGGGGAACCCATCATTCGCAGCGTGCTGCAGGAGCGCGAAGCGCGCCTGCAGTCGATCCTCGAGACGGCACCCGATGCGATCATCGTGATCGACGATCATGGCGTGATGGAATCCTACAGCTCCGCCGCGCAGCGCTTGTTCGGTTTCACGGCGGACGAGGCGATCGGCCAGAACGTCAGCATCCTGATGCCGTCGCCCTATCGCGAGCGGCATGACGGCTATCTGCATCACTATCTCGAGACCGGCGAGCGGCGCATCATCGGCATCGGCCGTGTGGTGGTCGGGCGGCGCAAGGACGGCACGACTTTTCCGATGGAGCTGGCGGTGGGCGAAGTGGTCGCCAGCGGCCGGCGCTTGTTCACCGGCTTCATTCGCGACTTGACCGAGCGCCAGCTGAACGAAAGCCGGATGCAGGAACTGCAGGCCGAGCTTCTGCACATCTCGCGGCTCAGCGACGTGGGACAGATGGCTTCCGCGATCGCGCACGAACTCAACCAGCCGCTGACCGCGATCTTGAATTATGTCCAGGCGGCCCGGCGGATCCTGCAAACCAAGGGCCTGCCGATTCCGCCAAAGGCCGCCGACGCCATGGACAAGGCCGTCGCACAGGCCGCGCGCGCCAGCGCGATCGTGCAGAATCTGCGGAGCTTCATCCAGAAGGGCGATACCGAGCGCAGCGTCGAGGATCTCAACAAGATCGTCGGCGAAGCGACCGCGCTCGGCCTGGTGGGGGCCAAGGAGACCGGAATATCGGTGCGGGTCGAGCTGAGCTCGGAGCCATTGTCCGTGTTCGTGGACAAGGTGCAGATCCAGCAGGTGGTGTTCAACCTGGTTCGCAACAGCATCGAGGCGATGGGCGAGGCCGCTCCGCCGCGGAACCTGCTGGTCACGACCATCGTCACGCATCCGGCCACGGAAGAGTCCGTGGCGGAGGTTTCGGTATCCGATACCGGTCCCGGTCTTGCGCCGGAAATCCAGGCGCAATTGTTCCAGCCGTTCCAGACCACCAAGGAAAAGGGCATGGGGCTGGGATTATCGATTTGCCGCTCGATCACTGATTCCCATGGCGGGCGCTTGCAGGCCATACCCAATGCCGACCGCGGCGTCACGTTCCGCTTCACGCTTCCACTGGTAGATCAGGACGGATCCGATGCGTCGGGAAGATAAGCTTGTCTATATCGTCGATGACGACGAGGCGGTGCGCGATTCGCTGGCGCTGCTGTTGGAATCCGCCGGCCATCTGGTGGAGTCCTTCGAGGCCGCGGCGCAGGCGCTGGTGTCGTGCCGGTCGCGCCTGCCGGCCTGCATCGTCACCGACGTGCGCATGCCCGAGATGGATGGGCTGGAGTTCCAGGAGAAGCTCACCGGCGCCGGGATCGACGTTCCGGTGATCGTCATGACCGGTCACGCCGACGTGCCGCTCGCGGTTCGGGCCATGAAGGCCGGCGCGGTCGACTTCATCGAAAAGCCGTTTCCCGACGATGCGATCCTGACCAGCATCGAATCCGCCATGAAGCGGCAATCGCGCGCCACCGATCCGGCCTTGATGGAGCGCCTCGAGTCCCTGACGCCGCGCGAGCGCGAAGTGCTGGAGCTGCTGGTGATCGGGCATCCAAACAAGGTGATTGCCCACCGGCTGGACATCAGCCCGCGCACGGTGGAGATTCACCGCGCCCATGTGATGGAAAAGATGAAGGCCAAGAGCC